>NZ_JAMZBD010000318.1:0-3756 GCF_024158685.1 Halomonas sp. 707D4
GCCCAGCGCCTGGCCAAGCTCGGTGGCCACGTCCACGTCCGGTAGCCACGCCTCTAGATGCGCGTGCAGCGTCTCTTCGGCGAGGACTTCGCTATCCACCAGCACGCCGTCGCAGTCGAAGATCACCGCCTTCATGGGGCGGCCTGCGGCGATACGCGGTTGTCCTGGCGGGTCAGGCTCGCCAGCGGGTGGGCCTCGAGGCTTTCGCAGGCCAGGCCGTCGACATCGAAGAGATGTGCCCGTCTTGCATCGAAACCAAAGCGCACCGGGTCGTGCACGCGGTAGGCGACGTCGCCGTCGGCCATCAGCGTGACGAGCCCGCCGTCGGTCTCGATGTAGAGCGATGTCTGCCCGCCGAGGCGCTCGAGCACCTGGATGGTGCCGCCAAGCGGCCCGGCGTCGTCCAGGCGCAGGTGCTCCGGGCGAATGCCGAGCTCGAGGGTGGCGGCCTGCTGCACGCGCGCGCCGTCCACCGGCACCACGCACTGGCCACCACTGGGCAGCGTCACGCGCACGCCTTCGGCCTCCAGACCGGCGACCTCCACGGCGAGGAAGTTCATCGTCGGCGAGCCGATGAAGCCTGCCACGAAGCGGTTGCGCGGGTGGTGGTAGAGCGCCATGGGCGAGCCCACCTGCTCGACCACGCCGTCGTGGAGCACGACGATCTTGTCCGCCATGGTCATCGCCTCGATCTGGTCGTGGGTGACGTAGATCATGGTGGCGTCGAGCTCCTCGTGGAGCCTGGCGAGTTCGATGCGCATCTGCACTCTGAGCGCGGCGTCCAGGTTGGAGAGCGGCTCGTCGAACAGGAAGATGCCAGGGTTGCGCACGATGGCGCGGCCGATGGCCACCCGCTGGCGCTGGCCGCCGGAGAGCGCCTTGGGCTTGCGCTCGAGCAGTGGCTCGAGCTGGAGGATCCTGGCCGCCTCCAGCACCTTGGCGCGGCGCTCGGCCTTGGGCACGCCTGCCAGGCGCATCGAGAAGCCCATGTTGTCCGCCACGCTCATGTGCGGGTAGAGCGCGTAGCTCTGGAACACCATCGCCAGGCCGCGGTCGGCGGGGCCGACGTCGTTCATGCGCTGACCGTCGATCAGGATGTCGCCCTCGCTTGCGCTCTCGAGCCCCGCGATCATGCGCATCAAGGTGGACTTGCCGCAGCCGGAGGGGCCGACGAACACCACGAACTCGCGATCCTCGACGTCGAGATCGATCCCCTTGATCACCTCGGTGTCGCCAAAGCGCTTGACGAGGTCGTGAAGCTGCAAAGTTGCCATTGAACACTCCTTACTTGACGGCGCCGAAGGTCAGCCCGCGAACCATCTGTTTTTGGGTCATCCAGCCGAGGATCAGGATGGGCGCGATCGCCATGGTCGAGGCCGCCGAGAGCTTGGCCCAGAAAAGCCCTTCGGGACTCGAGAACGAGGCGATGTAGGCGGTCAAGGGCGCCGCTTTCGACGAGGTCAGGTTGAGGCTCCAGAACGCCTCGTTCCAGCTCAGGATGACCGACAGAAGCCCGGTAGAGGCGATGCCGGGTAGGGTCAGCGGCAAAAGCAGATACCACACTTCCTGAAACGTCGAGGCACCGTCCATCCGCCCCGCTTCGAGGATGTCCCTGGGCATGTCCTTGAAGAAGGTGTAGAGCATCCAGACCACGATGGGCAGGTTCATCAGGGTGTAGACGAGGATCAGCCCGGTGCGGGTATCGAGAAGCCCGACGTCGCGAAAGATCAGGTAGATCGGCACCAGCACGCCGACCGGCGGCAGCATCTTGGTCGAGAGCATCCACAAGAGCGTCCCCTTGGTGCGCTTGGTGGGCAGAAACGCCATGGCGTAGGCCGAGGGGATGGCGATCAGAAGCGCCAGCAGGGTGGAACCGAAGGCCACCGCGACGCTGTTGAGCGCGAAGCGCGCGTAGCCCGAGCGCGCCTGTACCGCCTGATAGCTTTCGAGCGTGGGCGAGAAGATGAAGCTCGGGTCGGCGATGGCCGCGGTCTCGGTCTTGAAGCCGGTGAGCACCATCCACAGGATGGGAAAGAAGATGACGAAGGCGACGGACCAGGCCAGCAGCGTCAGCAGCAGCTGCTTGATCGGCAAGGCGTGCCTGGGTGCCATGGGTTGGCGCGACATTGACATGGGTGTGCTCCTCGAACGCCCTACTCTTCCAGATTCCGGGCGACCATGCGGACCAGAAAGATCGCCACGATGTTGGCCAGGATGATGGCCACGACGCCGCCGGCAGAGGCCACGCCGACATCGAAATCGAGCAGCGCGCGAATGTAGATGAGATACGCCAGGTTGGTGGTGGCAAGCCCCGGCCCGCCGGAGGTGGTGACGAAGATCTCGGCGAAGATCGTCAGCAAAAAGATCATCTCGATCATGATCACCACGCTGATCGCCCGCTTGAGGTGCGGCAGCGTGATGAAAAAGAAGATCGCCAGCGGCCCCGCGCCATCCATGCGCGCCGCCTCCACCTGATCCTCGTCCAGCGACTGAAGCGCGGTGAGCAGGATCAGAAGCGCAAAGGGCAGCCACTGCCAGGAGACGATGATCACGATCGAGGTCAGCGGGAAGTGGGAGAACCAGTCGACGGCGGGCAGGCCGAGCGACTGAAAGAGCCAGGCCAGCACCCCGCTTCCCGGGTGCATCATCATGTTCTTCCACACCAGGGCGCTGACCGTGGGCATGACGAAGAACGGCGAGATCGCCAGCACCCGGGCAATGCCCCGGCCCGGAAACTCCTGCTGGAACAGCACCGCCAGGAGCGTGCCGCCCACCACGGTGATGGCCAGCACCCAGCCGACCAGCAGCAGCGTATTGCCCATGGCGACCCACAGGGCGGGGTCGGTGAGCAGGTACTCGTAGTTCTCGAATCCGGCGAAGCCGGTCATGCCCGGCATCAGCAGGTTGTAGCGCTGCAGGGAGAACCACAGGGTCATCCCCAGCGGTATCAGCATCCATAAAAGCAGCAGGGTCACGGCGGGGGCCTGCAGCGACAGCGCCCTCAATCCCCCCACTTGGCGACCCGACGCGCGTGTTCTAGTCATGGCAATGTCCACGAAAGCAGTCGTGCTGAGAAAAGCATCGAGAACGCTCGCCCGTGGTGGCGGGCGAGCGCTGCATCAGTCGTTGTAGCCGGCGCGCTGCATGGTGCGCTCGGTGGCGCGCTGGGCGCTGTCGAGGGCCTGCTCCACGCTGGTGTCACCGGTGAGGGCGGCGGCGATGCTCTGGCCGACCTGGGTGCCGATGGCCTGGAACTCCGGAATGTTGACGATCTGCACGCCGGTATAGGGGTTGGGCTCGAGGGTCGAGTCGGTGGGGTCGGCGTTCTCGATGGCCTCGAGCACGAAGCCGGCGAAGGGCGCGGCCTGCTGGTACTGCTCGTTGGCGTAGGTCGATTCGCGCGTGCCGGGAGGGACACTGGTCCAGCCGTGGGTTTCGCCCACGAGTTCGATGTACTCCTTGGAGGTGGCCCAGGTGATGAAGGTCTGGGCGGCCTCCTTCTGCTCCGAGGAGGCGGGAATCGCCAGCGCCCAGGTCCACAGCCAGTGCGAGCCCTTGGGCGTCTCGGCGACCGGTGCCCGGGCGAAACCGAGGCTCTCGGCGACGCTCGACTCGTCCGGATCGAACAGCTTGCCGGCGGCGGAGGTGGCATCGACCCACATGGCGCAGTTGCCGCGGGCGAACAGCGCCAGGTTCTCGTTGAAACCGTTGGAGCTGCCCCCCGGCGGGCCGTAATTGCCGAGCAGATCCACGTAG
>NZ_JAMZBD010000319.1:0-3743 GCF_024158685.1 Halomonas sp. 707D4
ATCGGCCGTTCAGACGGCTGCCCAGCTGGGCCAGGGGTACGGGTTGAGTTCGAAAAAGCAGGTACGCACCTTGGCGAAGTGCGTCATCGAGTTCGGACATCACTTCCCAGCGCACTACACCGAGGCACGGCAAATACTCGAAAACCCGAAGCTGGCCGCCTGGCGCAAGCGAGACCATCTGGAGGCCTGGCTGCCCCGTGGGCGTGTTTATCATGCGCTCAGACCGCCCTATTCATCAGACGAGGAAGCGATGCAGCAGGACAATTTTCGACCCATCGTGAGCGAGGGGCAGTCATGAGCTATCAGCCGACCTATGAAGACGCCATGTACTTGATGAAAAACGAGTGGAGAGTCTTCGATAGAGATTACGCATTTGATGAAATCGTCGCCATTGCTCGAAAACGGCATGGCGGTGAGCCGGTCGATGAGGCGAGCGTCACTGAGAGAATCTATCAGGCATATCTCGACGCTGGAGCCGAGCCACTGACGGAAAGCCCCATTCCGCCGGGCACGGTGCTGGCAGAAGACGATGTTTATCGGATGATGATGGATCCTTCCGATATTCCTGCAGCGTACGCCACAAGCTCTACTTCCCATCAGGATGCCTGTGATGAAGGCCCTGACACCGACTTTGGCGTGCCTTGTGTCGAGTGTGAGCAAAGTGCCGGGTGCTGTCTCAAAGCGGGGGCTGTGCAAGACAAGGAAGACAGTAGCCGCAGGGTTGAATGGCCCCCCGTGGATGGCGCCACGACGCTGCTGGTGATCGCCCAGCCTCAAGAGGGAGTGGCCAGGGGCAGGTTGAATGCCGATGTGGAAGTCACTTGGGAGGGGGAATCAACGTGCCAGAGTGGCCGCCCACAAACCCCATGCATCAGTGCCAACGGCATAGAGAACGGGTCCCGGTTGCTTACCTCACAAAGTGAAGAGATCTCGGTTACTTACGACCAGTCTATCCGGCTGGCAGAAAGCCTCAGTCATTTTATTCCCTTTGATGTCACGCTGGGGTTCATAGCGTTTGAAGCGCTGTTTGGGAGGCGTCTCTTCTCAGATCAGGGCGGACAAGCGACATTCGGGACGATTCAGTGCTTCGGGTGCAGCGACACCAGTGCCACCTTGACAGTCATTCCTTACCCTTGCACCGAGTTGAATGGTGATGTCGGCATTGAGGTAGAAACGATCATCATGACGAGTGAGGTTTCCGCCAAGGTGGAGGTCACAGGAACCCTCAACGGACAATACGGGCGGCACAAGATTGAGTGGAGTCGTAGTATCGAAGCTGCTGGGGGCGGACGCAAGGAAATTCCTCGCCAAAACGATGCACCGGGTTTAATCGGGCTGATGGTCGAGACCGTTCAGACGATCACTCACTACGTTTCCATGGGCGGGGGCGCCAGCGGCCCGGTGGAACTTGATAGTGGCCATATAGGTTCCGGCATAACCATCAGCAAGTCACTCTCCTTCAAACCACAAGGATTTGTGTTACAGCCGGTGAGTGGCAGCCCCGATCTCGAGCTTCAAATAGGTAATCTGGAATCAGCGTTGAGTCTTGGCGTCACCGGCAGGATCGATCTGATCGAAATCATCGCGACCATCATGTTGTCACCTGCCGGTGCCGATCGAGTTCAGAAAGCGCGCGCTCGCATTGAGGCAGGAGAGAGAGTTAGCGGAACGATACAAGGCTATCTTGAATTAAGCGCTACCGGCACGCTGCAGCATACACTGACCTCAGGCGCGGCGATGCGTATCCCGGCGTCAGGCGAGAGCGAAGAATCAGATGATAATGATGTAAGCGGTGATTTTACCGGGACGCTGCAGATTCTCGGGCGTGCCGAAATAAAGCTTCACGTCGAAGGCAGTGTGTTCATGGTCCGAGCGCAGGCAGGCGTACGTGGCTCTATCCACACTTCCTGGACATGGGAAGCGCGGAAGAACTCTGAGGGCAAGCGAGAGAAGCGGTATATCTTCGAAGGTGTAAAGCTCAGTGGGGAGGCTTATGCTGAGATTGGTTACAAAAAACAAGATGATGATGAACTTATTGGTGGTAGAGCCGATGGAGAAGCTGACTTGTTAGAAGGTAGAGAAAACACTGAGGAGATGGGTGATGTTGAAGTACAAGAAGAAGGTGAAGAGGAAGGTGGTAAAACAATATGGCCAAGGGAAGAAGGGGAGTGGACTTCCTTTTAACAAATTAGTGAGCTGGGGAATATTATTTTTTTTATTTTTTAAGGGTGTAGCCATGGCGGAATCTATTGAACGCGAGTACTGGGTCAATATACATACCGAAGGCTCAGTGTGGGTCTTGCGTATTAATGATCTAAATGTACAGTCTCATAGCACGACAGAGCAATACTCTATTTCATATCCTATTAGCACTAGTCTTAAAGAGGGCCAAAATACTGTGTCGTTTATTTTTGCGCCCCTTGTTGAAGATGAGGCAGGGCGTTTGGTAACAGATGATGATACAGGTGGATATATACAGGCCCCAAAAGAAAGCTTTTGGGTTGATATATCGATTGAAGCCATTAATAAACGCACTCAAGATAAGGAGCGTCTCAATACTCTCCAACTTCGCTACGACATGGAGAGCGGAGAGTTTGTAGAGGCCCGCCAAAACCCAGCCAATGTTAATGGTGGGGTGGTGCATCAAACCGAACATCTCAGCACGCGTGGGGAGTTCGTAGTAAGCTCACCTGAAAGGTTAGTCGTAGGTAGTGGCCAGAGTCTTGAGGCTGAGCGTGTTGATATGAGCTTACGTGTTCTTGACTCTATTCCCAATTTTCATTGGGTCGAGGATGCTACACCACTTGAAGATACACCGCGATTACGTCACGAATTGCGTCAAGCTTATCAGCGCCTACACAATTTGTTCGATGCAGGTGATACCGAGGCTCTTCTTAATGAGGGAAGGCCTGTATGGAATCGTGCCGGACTGCTGATGGGAGATGGCAAGAATGCTAGAGAATATATTGCCTCACTTCCATTTGCTTCGCAAACCATAGGCATGGTCGAAGAAAATGGTGGCCCTCAGCTACAACCGTTAAGAATTGCGAACGACCCTGCGGACGATAGTTTAGAATTCATGGGTGATGGGCGCTTGGTGCGCATCCTGCCTAGCCCGCTCATATGGTCATATCCTGATGACCCGAATCAGAAAAGTGATGTAGTTCCTGTTGTTTTTTACCGCACAGCATCCGGCGAGTGGCGTCTCGCAACGGTAGCCTCATGAAACCCGTAGCTCGCAAAGGCGACCTTCACCGTTGCCCCATTCACGGCGTCACTGAAATCATCTCCGGTTCGCCCTCTCACGTAGAGGGCCAGCCCGTGGCGCGGGTGGGGGATAAAACCGGCTGCGGCGCCACCATCGTCGAAGGCTCCCGCCACTCGAGTCATGATGGCCGCCCCACAGCGTACCTGGGCTGCAAGACGGATCACGGCGGAGAGATCATCACCGCCTCGAGTAGTGCCAACGTAGAGCCTTAATACTAAGAGCACTTGATACGTTCGCCAACGCCACCCATGACCCCTTTGCACGGCTTGAATGATGCTTCGCCGTGTCGTTATCTAACCCAATCATAGGGATAGTGAACCATGAAACAGTGGATGATGACTGCATTTCTTCTGACCGCCGTGATGGAAAAGGCCTTGGCCGATCCTGTTGAAATGCCCGAATCAGGTATCTATGCCGTGGGCTCGGTAGAGGCGGTAGAAGCGAACCCTATGTTCGATTCCATGCTACCCGATAT
>NZ_JAMZBD010000320.1:0-3722 GCF_024158685.1 Halomonas sp. 707D4
GCGCCGCCATGGCGGCGCGGCTTGCCGATCGCCCAGATCAATCCCGCCTCTACCGGCGTGGTCTGCATGTCCATGTCGTGACCGTAGAGGCACAGCCCCGCTTCCAGGCGCAGCGAATCCCGCGCGCCGAGGCCGATCATCTCCACTTCCGGCTCGTCGAGCAGCGCCTTGGCGAAGGCTTCGCACTCGTCTGCCGCCACCGAGATCTCGAAGCCATCCTCGCCGGTGTAGCCGCTGCGGCTGACCCACACCTCGTGACCTGCGATATCGAATCGGCCATGCTGCATGAAGACCAGCTCGCAGGCCGCCGGGCAGAGCCTTTGCATCACGTCCACCGCCTGGGGGCCCTGAAGGGCGAGCAACCCCCGGTCGAGTACCTCGATCGGGTGGGTGGTGCCCAGGTTGGCGCGCAAATGCGCAACGTCCTGATCCTTGCAGGCGGCGTTGACCACCAGGTAGAAGTGATCTTCCGCGTTGACCAGCATCAGGTCATCGATGATGCCGCCGTCGGTATGAATGAACAGGCCATAGCGCTGACGCCCCGGCGCGAGCCCTTCGAGATCCGCCGGAATCAGCGTCTCGAGTGCTGCGGCGACGTCGGGTCCGGCCACCGTGATCTGCCCCATGTGGGATACGTCGAACAGCCCGCAGCGCGCGCGGGTGTGCTCGTGCTCCTTCTTGACGCCGAGCGGGTACTGCACCGGCATGTCATAGCCGGCAAAGGGTACCATCTTGGCGCCCAGCGCCTGGTGAAGCGCATGAAGCGGCGTTTTCCTGAGTTCCGTCATATCCAATCCTCGCCGTTAATAGACGGGCCGGGAAGCACGCGGCTTCCCGGCCCGAAAGTGCCGTCTGGGCTTACTGGTCGTGGTCCAGGGCTTCGCCGGGCAAAACGTCCTTGCCGGCAAAGTAATCTCTGGTCAGCTTGAAGACCACCGGCGAAAGCAGCGCCAGCGCGATCAGGTTGGGGATCGCCATCATGGCGTTGAAGGTGTCCGCCATCAGCCAGATGAAACCGAGCTGAGCGATCGCGCCGAGCGGGATCGCCAGGACGAACAGCACGCGGTAGAGCATGATTGAGCGAGTGCCGAACAGGAACTGGAAGCACTTCTCGCCGTAGAACGACCAGCCGAGGATCGTGGTGAAGGCGAAGATCGCCAGCGCCACCGCGACGATCTGGTTACCGAAGCCCGGCAGCGCCGCATCGAAGGAGAGCGCGGTGAGCGAGGCGCCCTGCTCGCCGGTCTGCCATACCGTGGAGGTCAGGATCACCAGTGCGGTGATGGTGCACACGATGATGGTGTCGATGAAGGTGCCCAGCATGGCGATCAAGCCCTGGCGCACCGGGTTCTTGGTCTGCGCCGCGGCATGGGCGATAGGGGCGCTGCCCAGACCCGCTTCGTTGGAGAAGATACCCCGCGCCACGCCGAAGCGAATCGCCGCCATCACCGCCGCGCCGGCGAAGCCGCCCGCCGCCGCGATGGGGTTGAAGGCGTAGTAGAAGATCAGCCCGAACGCCTCGCCGATCTGACCGGCATTGACGATCAGTACGACAAGTCCAGCCAGCACGTAGGCGATGCCCATGATCGGCACGAGCTTGCCCGCCACCTTGGCGATTCGCTTGATGCCGCCGAGGATGACCGCGCCGGCCAGCACCATGATCACCACGCCGGTGAGCCAGTGCGGCACGCCGAAGGTCGCGTCCATGGCGTCCGCCACCGAGTTGGACTGGACGGTATTGCCGATGCCGAAGGCCGCCACCGCGCCGAAGAACGCGAACAGCGCCCCGAGCCACATCCACTTCCTGCCCAGGCCGTTCTTGATGTAGAACATCGGCCCGCCGACGTGGTAGCCGGTGCTGTCGGTTTCACGATAGCGTACCGCCAGCACCGCTTCCGAGAACTTGGTCGCCATGCCGACCAGCGCGGTGATCCACATCCAGAACACCGCCCCGGGCCCGCCGAGGGCGATCGCCGTCGCCACCCCGGCGATGTTGCCGGTGCCGATGGTCGCCGAGAGCGCCGTCATCAGCGCATTGAAGGGCGAGATTTCGCCATCGTCGCCCTTCTGGGCGCTCGCCTGGCCCGGCTTGGCATCGCGGCCTTGCCACATCAGCTTGAAACCCATGCCGAGCTTGCGGATCGGCATGAGTTTCAGGCCAGCCTGAAGGTAGATGCCCACCCCCAGCAGCAAGATGAGCATCAACGGGCCCCACACCACCCCGTTGATCGCTCCCAGTACGTTCGTCGCAGTTTCCACGCTCTTCTCCTTTCCCTTTTCTTGGCAATGGGTACCTTGGATGAGTACCGACTTGTTCTACCGCGAGAGAAGGGTCGCTTCTTTCGCCGTTTTTATGAAGAAACCGAGCGCGGGGCTCGGCCGCCACGCTCGACTGCCCTGTTTTACACCATTTGCTTGTCGGCTCGCCATGGCTGAGCGCTTTTTTCCTCGCTGCCCGCACACGTGCAAGGCCCTGGGCCCAACGCTGGCAGCGCGTTTCGTGTAAGGGTGAGGCGTGAACGCAAGCGACGCTAGACCCACCCATCACGCCAAACTAGAAATTTGTTTCCTATGAGAAACACGGTACCATAGCGCGCACTATTCACGCCGGCCGGAAGTCGCCAGCGGGCTTCACAAGCGCTAGTATCATCCGCTCCAGACAATCGTTTAGGGGACATATCATGAGCAACTTGCCTTCCAACCTGCGTTACGCCAAGAGCCACGAATGGGTACTGGACAACGGCGACGGCACCGTGACCATCGGCATCACCGACCATGCCCAACAGGCGCTGGGCGACGTGGTGTTCGTCGAGCTTCCTGAAATCGGCCAGACGGTCAGCAAGGGGAGCGAGTTCGGCGTGATCGAATCGGTCAAGGCCGCCTCGGATCTCTACTCGCCGGTCGATGGTGACGTCGTCGAGGTCAACGAAGCGCTCGAAGACGCTCCTGAAACCGTCAACGAAGCGCCTTATGAAGGCGGCTGGATCATGAAGGTGCGCGCCAGCATCGACGACGCCGGCGATCTTCTCGACGCCGATGGCTACCAGGCCACTCTCGCCGACGATTGATCCTTCAGCGCCTGCCTCATCGGCAGGCGCTTCCCCTTACGTTCTGCATGCCTGTCCCATCACGTCCGGAAGCCTCCCATGTCCTTCGAAACCCGCCGCCTGGCCGAACTGGCCGACCACGACGCTTTCATCCAACGTCACAACGGCCCGAGCGACAGCGACGTCGCCACCATGCTCGATGCCCTCGGCCTTGGGCGCATCGAGGAGCTGATCGAGCGCACCGTGCCCGGCGACATTCGCCTGGGCCGCGAGCTCGCCCTCGATGAACCACAAGGTGAAGCCGAGGCGCTCACCTACCTCGCTCAGCTGGCGCGCCAGAACCGGGTGGCCAAGAGTTATATTGGTCAGGGCTACTACGACACCCACCTGCCGGCGGTCATCCAGCGCAACGTGCTGGAGAATCCGGGCTGGTACACCGCCTACACGCCCTACCAGCCGGAAATCTCCCAGGGCCGCCTGGAGGGGCTTCTGAATTTCCAGCAGGTGGTGATGGATCTGACCGGCATGGAGCTCGCCAACGCATCGCTGCTCGACGAAGCCACGGCGGCGGCCGAGGCGATGGCGCTTTGCAAACGCGCCAACAAGAAGAGCAAGTCCAACGCCTTCTTCGTCGCCGACGACGTCTTCCCGCAGACCGTCGACGTGGTCAAGACC
>NZ_JAMZBD010000321.1:0-3719 GCF_024158685.1 Halomonas sp. 707D4
AGCGCCAGCGCATCGCCCAAGGGTGCTGCAAGGCTCGCCTCCACCCCCTGGGTGACGGCTTCGTCGATGTTGACGCGGTAGGTCGGGTCGCTGCCGAAGTCGTTGGGGCCGTCGGGGCAGGTGGCGAGCGGGCAGGCGATCCGCGAGATCTTGTCGTCGAAATCGTTGTGGAACACGGTCAGACTGCCGTTGAGGCCGGCGTCATTGCCGTAGAGCAGCGCGATCTCCTTGTTGAGCGAGGTTTCCGGCTGAAGGTTCGGGTTGCCGTAGATATTGCCGCCGCGGCTGACCTGCCCCCAGCCGGGCGTGATCTCACGCAGCGCCGGCGCGCGAAAGCCGGTCGAGACGCCGCCTTTCAGCGTCCATTCCGGGGTCATGTTCCACACGCTGTAGAGCCTGGGGCTCACGTGGCTGCCGAACTCCTCGTCCTTGTCCAGGCGCACGCCGCCGGTCACGGCGAAGGTCGGCGTCAGCATCCATTCGTCCTCGACGAACAGCGCCCAGCGGTCCTGGTCGATGTGATCGATATCCGAGATCTGGTTGGTGGTATCGTCGTCCAGCGCCTCTTTCTCGTAGCTCGCGCCGACGGTCAGCATGTGCATGCCCAGCGGCAGCACCGCGCTGGTCTTGGCCGTGGTGTTGGTGATGTCGATCTCGCGGGAGCGGTTCTCGCTGCTCTCGCGCTGGATGAAGGTTTCCGTGGTGCCCCAGCCGAAGCTGCCGCTGTGGGTCAGTGCGACGTGCTCGTTGGTGTACTCGCCGAAGCTGTCGGTGCACTCGCCACGGCAGCCCTCGGCCTGGGCCGAGCGCCCGACCCGGGAGCGGCGATCCTGCTCGGTGATGCCGGCTTCGAGGCTGAAGTCGTGGCTATCGCCGGCGTCGAGGCTGAGCCTTGCGGTCAAGCTCTGCAGGCTCTTCTCTTCGTATCCGTTGACGATGTCGTCCTCGTCGCGCTGGGAGGCGCGACCATACACCTCGAGGCCGACGACGCCCTCCACCAGCGGGCCACCGGCGTAGAAGTTGGCCTGGCGACTATCGCCGGCGTCGCTGTCCTGCTGCAGGGTGGTGTCGAGCTGGACGTTGCCATGCCAGGCATCGGCAACGGTGCGGGTGATCACGTTGATCACCCCGCCGATGGCATCGGAGCCGTAAAGCGTCGACATCGGCCCGCGAATGACCTCGATACGCTCGATCGACTGCAGCGGCGGCAGCCAGTCCTGCTCGAAGCCGGCGCTGCCGTTGGGCCGCGTCTGGCGGCTGCGCCGCGGGCGGCCGTCGACCAGAATCAGGGTGTACTCCGCAGGCATGCCGCGAATCGAGATGTCGTTGCCGTTGTCGCCGGCGCCGCCGCCGGTGATGATCACGCCGGGCACGTCGCGCAGCGCATCGGTGACGTCCTGGTAGCGACCGCGCTCGATCTGTTCGCGATTGAGCACGCTGATGGAGGCCGGCGCATTCGTGACCTGCTGTTCGAACCCCGCCGCGGTGACCACGATGTTATCGAGAGACGTGTTTCCGAGCGCCGAGATCGGCGCGGTGGACAAGGCGGCGATCGCGCTTGCCAGCAAGGTCTTGCGCAAAGGGAGTGACATGGTGATGCGGTTCCTGTGATGATCCGGCTGGAATTGAGTGTACGACTTATTATCAAATGATAATTATTAGCATTAAAGGATCGCATACTTTTCCCGTCTGGGGGTGAAACGACGGGTTCGGCCAAACGCAACACAAATCGCTCTTATTTTCATTTGGCCGGACGGCTGGCACAATGACGCCTCTTATTGCTTGCGGGCCACCTCATGTTTGATTTCGACGAACTGGCCGCCTTTTCGAGCGTGATGGCCACCGGCAGCGTGACGCAAAGCGCCCAGCGCATGGGCCTTGCCAAGTCCACCCTCAGTCGGCGCATCAGCCAGCTGGAGGCGCGCCTGAACCAACCCCTGCTGCGGCGCCAGTCGAACCGCCTGATCCCCACCGAAGCGGGCCTGCTGTTCCATCAGTACTGCGAGGAACTCCTGAGCCTGGCGAACCAGAGCCGCGAGGCGCTGGCGGAGCTTCGCGAGGAGATCAGCGGCCAGCTCACCCTCGAGGTGCACGGTGCCCTGGCCCGCGCCTGGGCAGCTCAGGTGGTGGAGGCGTTTCTCGCCCGCCATCCGCGCGTCGAGCTGACCCTGCGCACCCAGGAAACGCCACCCAGCCGGCCGGACAGCCACAGCGTCCATGTATGGCTTGGCGCGCTCGAGGGAAGCACGCTCAATCAGGAACCGCTTGGCGAGCTCGAGCGAGGACTCTACGCCAACCCCCACTACCTGGCCCGGGCACCGGCACTGGAGCGCCCGGGCGACCTGCATCGCCACGCCTGGATCGATCTGCTGGACAGCGCCGCAAGCGGCGTGGCCCTCACCCACGCCCAGGCGCCGGAGGTGCTGTTCACTCCGCCGCGCTCGCGGCTGCGGGTCGACCAGACCCTGCTGCATCTCGACGCCATCGCCTCCGGCCAGGGCATCGGACTGCTTCCCCACTGGCTGGTGGCGCGGCGCGAGGCCTACCACCCGGGCGATCTCGTTCACTGCCTGCCCGGCTGGGCGCCGGCGCCGCTGCCGGTGTCGCTGCTCTACCCGTTCGGGCGCCAGCCGCGGCGCATGGGGGCGCTGCTGGCCTTCCTGCGCGAGCAAACGCCGCGCGCGTGGCAGGCCAGGTGACGCGGCCCGGCTTGCCAGCCGGCCGCTGGATTGCCGACAATGGCCGCGTACGCTCGCCAAGGAAGTTTCATGCTCGTTGAATTGTTCGCCGTGATGGCACCGGTGCTGGCTGGCGCCGGGCTCGGTTTCGTCTGGGTTCGCCGGGGCCACCCCTACCCGATCGAGTTCGTGACCCGGCTGGTCTTCAATATCGGCACGCCGTCGCTGGTACTGGCCTCGCTCGCCGGTGCCTCCATCGATGCCCACACCTTCGGGCGGACCATGCTGGCCACGGCCCTCGTGATCAGCCTGATGGGCGTGGCCGCCTTCGCCATGGCAAGGCTCTTGCGCCGCGACTGGCGGGTGATCCTCGCGCCGATGATGTACCACAATACCGGCAACATGGGCCTGCCGGTGGTGTTCTACGCCTTCGGCAGCGCCGGTTTCGCCTACGGCATCACCGTGATGGTCACCGTCTCGCTTTTCCAGTTCACCATCGGCGCCATGCTCTCGAGCCAGGGCAACCCGCTCAAGACGCTGGTCAAGACGCCGACGGTCTACGCCATCCTGATCAGCATGACGCTGCTTTTGACCGATACCGCTCTGCCCGCCTGGATCGCCAATACGGTGGACCTGATGTCCGGCTTCACGGTGCCCTTGATGCTGATCACCCTCGGGGTGTCGCTGGCCAGCATCCAGGTGAAGAGCCTGCGTTCGGGACTCGGCTTCACGCTGCTGCGCATCCCCCTGGCCGCCGGCACGGCCTGGGCCGTGGCCGGATTGCTGGGGCTGCCGCCGTTGGCCCAGAGTATCCTGGTGCTGCAGATGTGCATGCCGGTGGCGGTGTTCAACTATCTGTTCGCCCAGCGGGCCCAGCGCGAGCCCGCCTACGTGGCGAGCCTCGTGTTCTGCTCGACGCTGCTGGCGCTGTTCTACCTGCCGGCGCTGCTTGCGTTGATGATGTAGCCGTGCAGGAACCTACCCGGCCGGGGGTAGTCACTGCTAAGTTGACTACAACTATCGACAACGACCCGTTCGGAG
>NZ_JAMZBD010000322.1:0-3717 GCF_024158685.1 Halomonas sp. 707D4
GCACCAGGCGATCCTTGTCGCCCTTGCCGCGCACCCGCACCACGCCCTGGCGCAGGTTCACCGCGTCGGTGGCCAGGCCCACCAGCTCCGACACCCGCAGCCCGCAGGCGTAGAGCAGCTCCAGCATGGCGCGGTCGCGCAGGCCCAGCGGCGTGGCGACGTCCGGGGCGGCCAGCAGCCGCTCGACCTCCTCCTCCTCGAGGGTGTCCGGCAGGTTCGGGCGCACCACGGGCAGCGCCATGTCGACGAGCGGGTCGTGCTCGACGCGCCCGTCAAGCTGCGCCCAGCGGTAGAAGCTTCGCAGCGACGACAGCAGCCGGGCGTTGCTGCGCGCCTGGTAGCCCGCCGCGCGGCGCGCCTCGAACCAGGCGGGGCAGCGCTCGGGCGCGGGCGAGAACAGCGTGTCGCCGGCGCTCTCAAGATGATGCTGCCAGGCCTCCAGGTCACGTCGGTAGGCCGCTAACGTATGATCGCTTGCGCCCTGCTCCAGCCACAAGGCATCAAGAAAGGCATCGATGTCGCTCATAGGTTAACGCTCTTGCGTTCTCGATTGAACGGCGCCAATAAAAAACCCCGCCCCGCAGAGCGGAGACGGGGTCTTGCGTACCCGAGCGCCAAGGCGCCCGGGAAAAAGCGGCGATTAAGCCAGCTTTTCCTTGATACGCGCCGACTTGCCGCTGCGCTCGCGCAGGTAGTACAGCTTGGCCTGACGAACGTCGCCGCGACGCTTGACTTCGATGGAGTCGACCAGCGGGCTGTAGGTCTGGAAGGTACGCTCGACGCCGACACCGTGAGAGATCTTGCGCACGGTGAAAGCGGAGTTCAGGCCACGGTTACGCTTGCCGATGACCACGCCTTCGAAGGCCTGCAGACGCTCGCGGGTGCCTTCCTTGACCTTGACCTGGACGACGATGGTGTCACCCGGTGCAAAGCTCGGAATTTCCTTGCTCATCTGCTCGTTTTCGATCGCCTGGATCACCTTGTTCTTGCTGCTCATCTGTCTTGCTCCTGAATAACGTGATGGTTCGCCACGCAGTCGTGGAAGGGGCGAACCGTGATCCCGGCGCTCGAAACGAGCCACGCGGGAGTCGTCATGGGTGACGCAGGTGCCTTGGCCCTGCACCGCCGCCAACGCTACGAGGTAGCCTTGGCGTGTTCCTCGATGTACTCGTCGAGCAGGCGCCGCTGCTCGGCATCGAGCTTCCGACCGGCCAGCAGGTCGGGTCGACGCTGCCAGGTCCTGCCGAGCGACTGCTTCAAGCGCCAGCGCTTGATGTCGCCGTGATGGCCGCTGAGCAGCACATCCGGCACCCGCTTGCCGTCGATCACTTCCGGACGGGTATAGTGCGGGCAGTCCAGCAGGCCGTCGCTGAACGAGTCCTCGATGGCGGAGTCGTGATGCCCCAGTACGCCGGGGATCAGCCTTGCCGCCGCGTCGATCAGTACCATGGCGGGCAGCTCGCCGCCGCTGAGCACATAGTCGCCGATCGACCACTCTTCGTCGATGTCACATTCGACCACGCGTTCGTCGATGCCCTCGTAGCGACCGGCGACCACCACCAGGGGGCCGGCATTTGCCAGGGTCTCGACGCCTTTCTGATCCAGCTTGCGCCCCTGGGGTGACAGGTAGATCACCTTGGGAGGGCAGCCGGTCAGCGCCTGGCCTTGCGCCTTCGCATCGTGGATCGCGCCGCGCAGCGTGTCGACCTTCATCAACATGCCGGGGCCGCCGCCGTAGGGCCGGTCATCCACGCTACGATGCTTGTCGGTGGCGTAATCCCGCGGGTTCCAGAACCCGAGCTCGATCTGGCCGCGCTCGATCGCTCGCCCCACCACCCCTTGCTGGGTCATGGCCTCGAACATCTCGGGGAACAGCGATACCACGCCGATCCACATCGCGGGCGTCTCGTCGCTCAAAACTCGGGGTCCCACTCGACGACCATGCGGGCCGCCTCGCGGTCCACCTCGAGCACCACGTCATCGGGCAGAAACGGCAGCAGCCGCTCGCGCCGGTCGATGGCGTCCTGATCGCCGCGTACCACCATGACATCGTTCGCGCCGGTTTCGAACAGATAGCTGATCCGTCCGAGCCGTTCGCCTGACCGAGTGAAGACGGCGAGGCCTTCGAGCTCGTGCCAGTAATACTCGTCGTCGGCGAGTTCGGGCAGCACGCCCTTGGGCAGCAGGATCTCGGCCTGGGCCAGCGATTCCGCAGCGGTCCGGTCCTCGATCTCTTCAAGCTGCACCACCAGCGCCTTGCCTTGCCGACGCCCCTGAACGACGGTCATGCGCTCGAGGGTCTCCCCGCGGCGCACCCACCACTCGGGGTACTCCAGAATGCCGTCGACCGGATGGGTGTAGGAGTAGACCTTGAGCCAACCCTTCACCCCGTGGGGGCTGGTCAGCTTGCCGAGCACGACGTGCTCGGCGGTCTGGCCTGCGTCTGAACGCGTCATGAACCAAGGCTCCTACGGTGTATCATCCTAACTCGCGCCATTCTGTCTCGCGCCGACAGGCTTACGCCTGCTTGCGTGCTTCCTTGACAAGCTCAGCCACGCGACCGGAGAGCTGCGCACCCTGGCTCTGCCAGTGAACGACGCGATCCAGATCGACGCGCAGACGCTCTTCCTGACCACGAGCAACCGGGTTGAAGAAGCCGATACGCTCGATGAAACGACCGTCACGGGCGTTACGCGAGTCGGTCACGGTGAGGTGGTAAAAGGGACGCTTCTTGGCGCCACCACGTGCCAAACGAATGGTAACCATACGATAACTATCCTTCGGTTGAGGTTACGAGAGTGGAGCATGGCGAGATCGCCACCAGAACACTCATCATGCAGTTTTGCGGCACACTGCTCGCCCGGGCGACGCGATGTCGTCCAAGTGCTTGCCGTGCACCCTTTATTACGCTTCATTGGCAGGCCTAACCCGTGCGCTGAACGCACCGATCGCCAACACCCACGCATGAAGAGGCCGCATTCTACGCAAATGCGACCCGCTTGGAAAGCCTGACAGCCAGAAAACTCGCGGTGCGTCAACTAGGCGCCGGCCCCGATCAGCGCGCACCGCGCCGCCATTCTCAGGCGCTCGCGCGCGCCACCAGCGTGGCCGGTACGCGCACCACCTCGGCCGGCGCCCTGGGCGTCTCGATGCGCCGTGCCAGCAGGCGCAGCGCCTCGCAGGCGGTGGCGGCGACCGGATTCTCGACGGTGGTCAGCGGGCAGGCGCCCCAGGCCGCCTGGGGCACGTCATCGAAGCCGGTCACCGCCAGGCGCTCGGGCACCGCGACATTCAAACGCCGCGCGGCCTCGAGCGCCCCCAACGCCATGGCGTCGTTGGCGCACACCAGCGCATCGATGCCCGGGTGGCCCTCGAGCAGCGCCCCGGCCGCGATCACCCCGCTCTCGAAAGAGAAGTCTCCCCGGGCGCTGGCCACGAACTAGAGCCCCGCCGCGGCCAGCGCACACTCGGCAGCGTCGCGGCGGGCTCGGTGAGCCGCGCGACCGCCGAGCTCTGCCGCCGCTCCGGCGCGCCCCTAATGCTGATCGGCCGGGTGCTGGAAGAGGCCGACGTCGATGCGGTGTGCTGCGACAACGCTTCAGGCATGGCGGCGCTGGTCGAGCGAGGCCGCCACGCGCAGCACGTGCTCGCGCTTTTTCACCGACACCGAGGCGCCCGGCGTGAACGCCCGCGACACCATCGCCCGTGACACCCCCG
>NZ_JAMZBD010000323.1:0-3701 GCF_024158685.1 Halomonas sp. 707D4
GAGGCTGGCTACTCGTCGCCCTGTTCGTTCTGGGCGCGTGCGTAGGCCTCGTGGGCGGGCTCGCCCTGGCCGCGGGGCTCGGCGTGCTCTGAGTGCCGCTCGCGCTCGTCCCGGCGCGTCTCGGCCCGGGTCGGCCGGGGGGCGGGCTGGGGCGGCGTGGGGCGTTTCGGCGCCTCGTCGTCGCTGCTGGCGGTATCGATGAAGAAATCGGTTCCCGCGCTTTCGTTCACCTCCTCCTGGGAGCGCGGCTCCATGCTCACGCTCAAACGCGGCACGCCCAGGTCGATCTTCTGCTCTTCCATGCGCTGCTTGAGCAGCAGATTGAAGGCGCGTGACACGTCCCACTGCATCTCCGGGGCGGTACGAAAGCGCATGCGCAGGATCGGGCAGCCATCCTCGAAGCCCTGCACGCCCTGCATCTCCAGCGGCGACCAGATGTAGTGGCGCATCATCGGGTCCTTTCGAAGCTCCTGGGCGGTCTCCTGCATCAGGGTGATGGCGTCGTCGATGCGCATGTCGAAGGGGATGCGAATGCGCATCAGGGCGATGCCGAACTGACGCGACATGTTGTGGATCGACTCGATCCGGCTGAAGGTGATGATGTGCACCACGCCGTCGAGGTCGCGCAGCTTCACCGTTCTAAGCGTCAAGCCTTCCACCGTGCCCATGTGGCCATTGATCTGGACGAAATCGTCCACCGCCAGCGAATCCTCGATCAGGATGAAGATGCCGGTGATCAAGTCCTGCACCAGGGTCTGGGCGCCGAAACCGATCGCCAGACCGATCACACCGGCACCGGCGAGCAGCGGCGTGACGTTGACCCCGAGATTGGCAAGCCCGGCGATCACCGCGATGATCAGGATGGCGACGAAGATGACGTTGCGGATCATCGGCGTGATCGTCTGCGCCCGGGCCTGGTTGACGCGGCGTCCGCGCGAGCGCGCCGAGGAGGTAAGCGCCCGCTGGATCGCGGTGTCGGCGAAGATCCACACCAGCCAGGCAAGCAGCACCGTCGCGCCCAGGCTGACCAGCGCCTGGCCGATACGGGCGCTGGCCACCGCCTGCTGGCCGAGCCCGAAGAGCGAGCCGCCCCACACCTGCATCGAGAGTTCGGCGAACACCATCCAGGCGCAGATGTGCGCCAGCACGAAGCCGAAGCGTTCCAGGCGCTTGCGGTACTGGCTGTGGCGACGCCGGTGGCGACGCTTGGTCAAGCGTTCGGCCTGACGGCGCAGAAGCCCGGTGACCACCAGCGTCAGCACCAGAAGACTCGCCGAGATGATCGAGCGCGCAAGTGCCGTGCCCACGTCGCCCACGGTGATGAAGATCGCCAGCAGCGAGCCGCCCACCATCAACAGCGCCGGTATGTGCCAGAGCCCGCCGAGGGTACGCACCATCTCGACCGCCGCGCTGGCGTCGCGGCGCTGCTTGTAGGGGCGGTTGCAGATCAGGTGGCGAATCGGACGCTTGAACTTGAGGATGAAGCGCGCCGCCAGAAGCGCCGCCAGCATGTTGGCCAGCACTGATACGAGGCTTGCAAGTTCGGGCCCGAGAAGCTCGATGAGCCGGGTGGAGTTGACCGCATCGCCGAGCGCGATCAACGCGCCGATCACGAACAGCCCGCGCAGCGCCTGCTGCTGGAGCTGCTGAACCGCAGTGAAGCGATGCCCGCGGCTGAAAAACGCGATGACCGTCTCGAACACCACGGATAGCGCTCGCCCGCACAGGCAGACGTAGGCGATGACCAGTACCAGCGCCCGTCCGGGGCTGTAGGCCAGCAGCTGTCCGATGCCGAGGATGATGGCGAAGGACAACGCCCAGGGCAGCATGCGGCGGAAGAAGTGCGCCACCAGCAGCCATGCCTTGGGATCGCGGGGCAGATCCAGCGGCCATTCACGCCGGGTCGCCACCAGGCGCCCGAAGGCGATCATGATCGTGAGCAGCAATACCCAGACCGTTGCGAACAGCGCGCCATCGACCACCTCGCGCAGCGCCTGGCCCTGATCGGTGCCTTCGTTGAGCGCACGCAGGTCCGCTGCCCCTTGAACGAGTTGGCGTGACCACTCGTCGATGGGCGAGTTGCCCGCCTGGGCCTGATCGCCCAGATCGCTCAAGGTATCCGCCAGCGCGCCGAGCAGACCCTGGCGCACTACGCCATCGCCTTCGGTGGCATCGCTTGTGACCTGCAGCTCGCGCAGGGAGTCGAGCAGCGCCGTTCGCTGCTCCTCGTTCTCCAGGAGCGTGATGACGTCGTTGAGCGAGCTCTGGAACTCGTTGCTGCTGACCGCGGGCTCCTGAGTGTCGCCCTGGTCGCCCCCCAGGCTCGGCAGCGATACGCCCTGGGCCTGCACCGCGCCGGTCAGCAGGCACAGCGCGATACTGACGATGAAACCGATCCACCACTGCTGTCGCACACTCTCCTCCTGGACTTGCCATCCTGGTCGCTGCCGAGGATGGTTCATTGATGGAGCCACCGCGAATATCGCTTAGCCTGTGGCGTGACTATGATAGGCTGAAAACGTAAACGTTCACCGCAAGGATGCCGAGATGACGCTGCAGGCGCCACCCCAACGTTTGAACCATGATGGCCAAACGCGCTGCGTCGGTGTGGAGATCGAATTCGCCGGCCTCCCCGCCCGGCAAACCGCTCAACGAGTGGCCGAGCTGTTCGACGGCGAGGTCGAGCGAGTCAGTCCGCATCGGCTGCTGGTCCACACGCCCCACTTCGGTACTTTCAAGATCGAGCTCGACACCCAGTACGCTCACCCGGACATCAGCCTCGAGCAAAAAGCAAGTACCGGTGACGGCGAATGGGACGATCACCGCCGCCTGCGGCGTCTCGAATTCCACCGCAAGACTCGGGCGCTGATCGGCGACATGGTCACCGGGCTCGTGCCGACCGAGATCATCTGCCCGCCGCTTGCCTGGAACGAACTCGAAAGACTCGACGTGCTGTTCCAGGCGCTGCGCGAGAAAGGCGCCAAGGGGACCGATGCAAGCCTGCTCTACGGGTTCGGGCTACATCTCAACGTCGAGACGGCGAGTCTCGAGGTCACGCATCTGCTGGCGATGATGCGCGCCTACCTGCTGCTGGCCGGCTGGCTGCGCGACGAGATCAAGGTGGACATCACCCGCGAGGTGCTGCCCCATGCCAACCCCTTTCCCAAGGAGTACGCACGCAAGGTGCTCGACCGCCGCTACGCGCCGACGCTCGACCAGTTTATCGATGACTACCTGCATCACAACCCCACGCGCAATCGCGAGCTCGACATGCTGCCGCTGTTTGCCTACCTGCGCCCGGAACATCCGCACGCGCTGGTTCACGCTCGCCTGACCAAGCCCCGCCCCGCCTTTCACTACCGGTTGCCCAACGCGCAGCTCTCCCGGCCTGGCTGGGGCGCGGTGGTGGAGTGGAATCGCTGGGTCGAGGTCGAGAAGCTGGCCTTCGACACGCCGCGCCTCGAGGCCCGCTGCGACGAGTTCATCGCCGGTCACGCCCGGCGCTGGCCGGCGCGCCTGAAAGAGCGCCTGCGCCGGCTGTTCGCGCACCGCTGATACCTGCCAGGAGACGTCGCCCATGCCACGCCCCTTGATCGGCATCACCACCTCCGATGACAAGAGCCACCTGGCCTGGTGGTTCGACTGGTTCGCCGTCTGGCGCCACGGCGGGCGACCGCTGCGGCTGTCGCCTTCGCGCCCGC
>NZ_JAMZBD010000324.1:0-3682 GCF_024158685.1 Halomonas sp. 707D4
ATTCTCGAGCGCCTGGATCGGGTGCGCCTGGGCGAGGATGCCGCGCCGGTCATCCAGACGCTGGCCGGCGAGCACTGGCCCGCCATCGAAACCGCGATCGAGCGCTCGGCGCGCTGGCTGGTGCCGCTGTCGACCCGCTTTCGCATCGTCCACCCGCAGCATCGGCTGTGCTGGGTCGGTGTGAGCGCCCTTCCCGAGCGACACGTGGATGGCGTGACCTGGAACGGACTGATGATGGACGTCACGGGTCAGGTCGCTCACGAGCAGCGTCTCGAGAAGCGCTGCCATACCGATCTTCTCACCGGACTCGCCAATCGGCGCCGATTGACGATGGAGCTCAAGCGTCGTGCCCAGCAAAGTCGCGAGGAGGCGACGCCCTTGTCGGTGATGATGATCGACGTGGACTTCTTCAAGCGCTTCAACGACCACCACGGCCACGCCCGGGGCGACGAGATCCTGCGCTCACTGGCGCAACAGACCCAGAAACTTCTGCGTGAAAGCGATCTGATGGCGCGTCTGGGCGGTGAAGAGTTCGTGGTGGTAGCGCCGCGCACTTCCCTGAGCCACTGTCGCTGCATCGCCGACCGCGTTCGCGATGCGATCGCACGGCTGGACCTGGGTACCGGCGTCGGCGAGGTCACGGTCAGCATCGGCGTCGCCGAATATCGTCCGGACGAGGCGTTGACCACCCTGCTCAAGCGCGCCGATCAGGCACTCTACCGGGCCAAGGACACCGGTCGCGACTGCGTCTACCCCCTCGCCTGAACCCGCTCGAGGCCACTGCTTGAATTTGTGGCCCATTCGCGCCCGCGCGGTGTGGCAGTTCTTCGACCACGATGGCATCATTAAGCACTGCACACCCTTTTCCAGTCATCGCCTAACGAGGTAGTGGTCTACATGTTCGAGCATATTGAGCGGGTCCCGGGAGACGCCATTCTAGGACTGATCGAAGCTTTCAAGAAGGACACCAATCCCCAGAAAGTGGATCTGGGCGTTGGCGTCTACCGCGATGCCCAAGGCAATACGCCGGTCATGCGCGCCGTCAAGGAAGCAGAGGCCCGCCTGCTCGAAAACGAGACCACCAAGACCT
Source organism: Halomonas sp. 707D4 (assembly GCF_024158685.1). Lineage (NCBI taxonomy): Bacteria > Pseudomonadati > Pseudomonadota > Gammaproteobacteria > Oceanospirillales > Halomonadaceae > Halomonas > Halomonas sp. 707D4. Next base: position 1,091 of record NZ_JAMZBD010000324.1, read on the forward strand.
ACATCGGCTCCCACGGCGCCCCCGCCTACGGCGAGGTCGTGCTGCCGATCGTGCTCGGCGAAGGCTCGCCGGTACTGGCGGCCAAGCGTGCCAGCGCTACCCAATCGCCGGGCGGCACCGGCGCGCTGCGTCTGGCGGCGGACTTCATCGCAAGCCAGATGCCTGGCAAGGGCATCTGGGTGAGCGACCCCACCTGGCCGAACCACCACGGCATCTTCACTTCGGCCGGCATCGAGCTGCACAAGTACCCCTACGTCGATGCGGACAACCGCCTGGACTTCGACGGCATGGTCAACGCGCTCGAGAAGATACCGGAAGGCGACGTGGTGGTGCTGCACGCCTGCTGCCACAACCCCACCGGCTTCGATCTCTCCCAGGAGCAGTGGCGCGAGGTGCTCGACATTCTCAAGCAGCGCAAGCTGCTGCCGCTGGTGGATTTCGCCTACCAGGGCTTCGGCGAAGGCCTCGAAGAGGACGCCTTCGGCGTGCGTCTGCTGGCCGAGAACCTCGACGAGGTCATCATCACCAGCTCCTGCTCGAAGAACTTCGGCATCTACTGCGAGCGTACGGGCTGCCTGATCCTGGTGGCGAAGGACCAGGAGCAGATGGAGAACGTCCGCTCTCAGGTCGCCATCGTCGCCCGTGAGAACTACTCCAACCCGCCGGCCCACGGCGGCGCCATCGTCAGCACCATCCTGAGTGATGCCGAACTCACGGCAATGTGGCGCGAGGAGCTGACCGAGATGCGCGATCGCATCAACACGCTGCGCCGCGAGTTCGTCGAGGCGCTCGCGCCGTACGGCCTGGCGGACAAGTACGCCTGCGTCGCCGAGCAGCGCGGCATGTTCTCCTACACCGGCCTGACACCCGAGCAGGTGGACCGCCTGCGCGACGAGTTCGGCATCTACATGGTGCGCTCGGGTCGCGCCAACGTGGCCGGCTTCTCCAAGGAGAACCTGCCCTATCTTGCCAAGGCGATCGCCGCCGTCAACGAGTAACGCACCACTCCCTCGAAGCGCCCGGGCCTTGTGCCCGGGCGCTTTCGTTTTGAGTCCGAAAAATCTGACCGATCAGTCAAGTCGCCGAAGACACGGCGGCTTTTATCCTAGAGGCATTTCATGGCGGCCCACGGCATACGCTACCCCTGGTACAAGAAGGAAGACACCGACGCTTTCTTCGCCCTGTTTCAGAACAACATCGCCAACTTCGTGATCATCGCGATCACCATGCTGAGCCTCGGCTTCCCCGCCGAGATCGTCTACGGCCAGGTACTGCCCGGCGCGGCGGTGGCCGTGATGGTGGGCAATTTCTACTACGCCTGGAGCGCGGCGCGTCTGGCGCGACGCGAACAGCGCACCGACGTTACCGCGCTCTCCTACGGCATCTCGACGCCGGTGATGTTCGTCTTCCTGTTCGGCGTGCTGCTGCCCGCCAAGCAGCTCACCGGCGACGCCGAGCTCGCCTGGAAGGTGGCCGTCGCCGCCTGCTTCATCAGCGGCGCCATCGAGGTGCTGGTCAGCCTGGTGGGTCGCTTCGTCCAGCATCACCTGCCGCGAGCGGCCATGCTCGGCGCGGTCGCCGGGGTAGCGCTCACCTTCATCGCCGGCGAGATGCTGTTCAAGACGCTGGAAATGCCGGTCATCGGCCTGGTGGTGCTGGCCATCACCATCGTGGGTCTGGTGGCGCGCGTGGCCATGCCGTTCAAGCTTCCCACCTCACTGTTCGCCATCGTGATCGGCACGGCGCTGGCCTACCTGATCGACGATGCCGGCGGCGAACGCTTCAGCGACGCCTTCACCCACCTGGGCTTCTACCCGCTGCTACCCAACGCCGCCTGGTGGGAGGGCCTGGTCTTCCTGTTGACCGGCATGCTCGCCATCCTCACCGTGGTGCTGCCGATCACGCTCTACAACGCCATCGAGACGATGAACAACGTCGAGGCGATGGAAGCCGCGGGCGACAAGTACGACGTGCGCGAGTGTCAGGCGGTGGACGGTGCCGGTACCATGATCGGCGCGCTGTTCGGCGGCGTGTTCCCGACCACGGTCTACATCGCCACCGTCGGCGCCAAGTGGATGGGCGCCGGGCGTGGCTACAGCCTGCTCAACGGGGCGGTCTACGGCCTGGCGACGATGCTCGGGCTGATCGCCGCGCTCGCCGCGATCATCCCCGTCTCGGTGGTCGCCCCGATCCTGGTGTTCGTGGGCATCTCGATGATCGCCACGGCCTTCCAGGCCAACGATACCCGCTACTATCCGGCGGTGGCGCTGGCCATGCTGCCCTACTTCGCCAACTACGTGATGACGCGTTTCAACCGCGGCGCCGAAGAGGTCGTCAGCGGTATCTCGCCAGCCATCGTCGGTGTGGGCCAGGGCGCGATGTTCATGGCGATCCTGCTCGGGGCGATGACGGTCTCGGCGATCGATCATCAGTTTCGCAAGGCGGCGGTCTTCGCGCTGATCGCCGCCGGTCTTTCCTTCGTCGGCTTGATGCACGCCCCGGCGCTCGCCCTGAACGCCGCGCCGCAGTTCGTCATGGGCTATCTCGCCATGGCGCTGCTGTTCGCCTACTTCTCGCTGCAGAAGACGCCGC
>NZ_JAMZBD010000325.1:0-3679 GCF_024158685.1 Halomonas sp. 707D4
CATCCTGATCAAGACCGCCTCCACCTGGGAGGGCATCCAGGCCGCCCGCCAGCTCGAGCGCGACGGCATTCGCACCAATCTGACCCTGCTGTTCGGCTTCGCTCAGGCAAAGGCCTGTGCCGACGCGGGCGCGACGCTGATCTCGCCGTTCGTGGGCCGCATCCTGGACTGGCACAAGGCGCGCGACCCGCAGGGCGACTTCGCCGGCGACAATGACCCGGGCGTCGCTTCGGTCAAGCGTATCTACGAGTACTACAAGGGCCACGGCTACGCGACCATCGTGATGGGGGCAAGCTTTCGCAACGTCGACGAGATCACGTCGCTTGCCGGCTGCGACCGCCTGACCATCTCGCCGGCGCTGCTCAACGAGCTCGACGAACGCCAGGGCGAGCTCACCCGCAAGCTCTCCCCCGCCGGCGCCCAGGGTGCCGACCCCGAACCGCTCGCCCAAGCGGACTTCCGCTGGGAGATGAACGAGGACGAGATGACCAGCGACAAGCTCGCCGAGGGCATTCGCAAGTTCATGGCCGATCAGAAGGCGCTCGAGGCGCTGCTGGCCAAGCTGCGCCAGCAGTAGAACGCACATCGCCCCGGGGCCAGAGGCCTCGGGGCGATGCGGATGCGCGGGTCGTGCCCGGCTAGTGAACGGCGGAGTCCTGGGCTTCGAGCATGTCCACCAGCGGCTGGAACTGCTCGCGGTTGTGCTCGCTCATGTGCATGAGCAGGCGATGCGCCTCGAGAATGCGATCGCGCAGCCCCTCCTCGTCGGACGGGATTTCCGGAAGCTCGGTGAGCGTTGCGTCGAGCTCACGGGCTCCCTGCAAAGGCCGGTCGATCAGCGTGAAGAAGCGGGCAAAGCCCATCACGTCGAGCATCTTGCGAATGTCGGGGTTGCTGGCGATGATCGTCGGCGGATGCGCCAGGCGCCCCTTCACCGCCATCGCCACCTTGGCCAGAAAGCCCAGGGCGCTGGAGTCGACGTTGCTCGCCTCGCGCAGGTCGATCATCACCGTGTGCAGCCCCGGCGTATCCGCCAGGCGCTGGGCCTGGACGTCGAGCGTCGCGCACAGCGTCAAGCGCACGTCGCCGCAGAGCTTCAGAATGAAAACGCCGGAATCGAATGCCGCCTTGATGCGGCCTTCTTCAATCAGCATGACTAAATCCGCTCACCATCATGATTGTCAGGTCATCGGGTAGAGCGTCACGCTCCTGGCCGTCCTCGTCGCCACCCTCCCCTTTCGACAGGAGAGCGCTGGTCTGGGCGAGCCGGTCACGCAACTGCTCGAGTGTGTCACTGTCGCTTACTAGTTGCTCAAGCTCCGTGAGCCGCGTGTCGAGCGTCCTACCCGGCAGGCATTCCAGTACGCCGTCCGAACAGAGCCATAGGCGAAAGTCAGGCGGGAGTTCACAGTCAAGCGAGGGATAGTCGATATCGGGAAAAAGCCCGACCGGCATCCCCTCGCCTTCCAGGCGCATCAGCGTGTCACCCGCTACCAGAATCGGCATCGGCAGCTGCGCGCCGAGCGAATAGTGAAGGGTCTTGGCCTCGTGGTCAATCACCGCGACGAAAAGCGTGGCGTGCTTGCCGATGTCGGTATCCTGGAGTTCCCTGTTCAGCGCCTGCAGCCAGCGGGCCGGCAACCGCTCGGGGTGGCGTCCGTCCCACTCGTTCAGCCAGCGAATGAACAGGTACTTGAGCAGTACCGTGACGAACGCCGAGGAGGCGCCATGACCGGCGACGTCGGCGAAATAGAACGCACTGTAGCGCTCGTCGAAGCGCTGGTAGTCGAGAAAGTCACCGGAGAGATAGAGCGACGGCGCGAACCAGTAATCGAAGCGCACGTCGTTGATCACCCGGGGATGGGGCGGCAGCAGCCGCCGCTGAATGTGGCCGCCGCTCTGCTGGTCCATGCGCAGCAGCGCCAGGTGGGTCTCCAGGCTCTCGTTGAGCTCCTCGAGACGCGCCCGTTCGCCTTCGCGCGCCTTCGCCAGGGCATCGAGCTCCACCGCCTTGCGGATCATGCGGCACACAAGCTCGGTATGGCGCAGGGGATCGACGACGTGATCGAGCAGCCCGCTCTCCACCGCCGCGAAAAGCCCCGGCTCCTCCCGGGAGTCGCTGACCACCAGGGTGGGCACGCGCGCGGCAAGTGTCCCCCACTGCTCGGGGGGCACCACGGCGGCCCTGGCCACCACCAGGGCGGTATCGACCGGCAGCGCGTCGATGTTTTCCATGGCGAGCACCGCCAGATCACGGCAGGTAATGGCCCGGGCCAGCGCGTCGCGCTCGGGCCCGGGCCTATCGATCACCGCGATGAGATGTCGGGAAGAATCCATACCAAGCCTCAGCGCTTCGCCTTACTCGGCGAAGGCATCGTCATCGAAATCCGCATCGTCGAACTCGAAGCTGTCCATCGCGAAGGGGTCGTCGCCCAGCTCGCCATCGTTGATCAGGAACTGGCGCCGCTGCAGGTAGGCATCGCGGATGAATCGGTAGCGGTCGCCGCTGATCAACGACTCCTGATCGAGCAACCCGGCGCGGGTATCGACGATGTTGAGCGCGGTCAACCCGATGCGCACCTTGTCGTCCTCGACGTAGGTGTTGGGATGGGCCGCGATATCCGCCGGCAACCCCGTGGCATCACGCAGGGTGCTGGGGCCGAGCAGCGGCAGCACCAGGTAGCGCGAATCCTCCCAGCCCCATACTGCCAGGGTCTGGCCGAAGTCCTCGTCGTCGGCGGTGATCTGCATGTGGGTGGCGTAATCGAGCAGGCCCGCAACGCCCACCGTCGAGTTGATCAGAAAACGGGACGTGGCAAGGCCGGCATTGCCGGGCTTGCCCTGCAGCAGGCTATTGATGGCGGTACGAATTTCGCCCAGGTTGGAGAAGAAGTTGCCGACGCCGGTCTGCACCGGGTCCGGGGTGACGGTGCGATACCCCTGGGCCACCGGCTTGAGCGCGTAGCGGTCGAGCACGTCGTTGAAGGCGAACACCCGTCGGTTGAAGCCTTCCCACGGGTCATCCGGATGCGCCTGCTCGGCGCTGCCGGTGGTGGCACAGCCCGACGCTCCCAGCGCGGCGAACAGCACCACCGGCAGCATTCCCTTGATCATTTTGCCGGCCGGCGCTTGCGTGGCTTGCGACCTTGACATGATGAATCCCTCGTCTTTTTAGTTAGGTCCCGCTACTCACGGCACATCACTGACAGCGCAGCACGACGCTACCGGCGCTGTAGCCTGCCCCGAAGGAGCAGATCAGCCCGACATCGCCGGCGGCCAGATCGTCGCGGTGCAGGTGAAACGCAATGATGGAACCGGCAGAGCTTGTATTAGCGTAGCGATCCAGGATGATCGGTGCCTGGTTTTCGTCGGGATCGAACCCCAGTACCTTGCGTGCGATCAGGTCGTTCATGTGGCGATTGGCCTGATGCAGCCACAGTCGCTTGACGTCGCCCCCCTCGAGTTCGAGCGATGCGAGATGCGCAAGGATCAGCTGCGCCACCATCGGGCAGACTTCCTTGAACACCCGCCGCCCCTCCTGGACGAACAGCTTGTCCGCGGCCAGCGGGTCGCTGTCGGTGACCCGGTTGAGAAAGCCCGCATTGTTGCGGATGGCGTTGGAAAAGCGTGTGACCAGCCGCGTGCCGAGGATCTCGAAGCGCTGGTCGCTCACCGCGAG
>NZ_JAMZBD010000326.1:0-3674 GCF_024158685.1 Halomonas sp. 707D4
CCGTGACATCGCAGCGTTCGCCTCACCCAAGGCGACCTTCGACTGCATCAAGGCGTTCAGCTACACCGATTTTCGCGACGACCTGCCGAAGATGAAGCTGCCGACACTGGTGATCCACGGCGACGCCGACGGCATCGTGCCGCTCGAAGTCAGCGGCAAACGCGCCAGCGAAACGCTGCCCCACTCCAGGCTCGAAGTGATCGAAGGCGGTCCCCACGGCCTGAACGTCACTCACGCGAAAGAATTCAACCAAGCGCTGATCGCGTTTCTCGATAGCGACGAGTAGCCAGAGTCGAAATACTTTCTCGATCAAAAAGCTCAAGCAGGAAAAGCGCCGCTTCTTTCAAGAGGCGGCGCTTTCGTCTAGCGTTACGCCTCGATCACCACGCGATCCCCATCGAAGCGCACCGGCCAGGTGCGAAGCCGCACGTTTTCGTCCTCCAGGCACAGGCCGTCGCTCAGGCGAAAGTGCTGCTTGTAGAGCGGCGAGGCGATGACCGGGGCGCCGTCGAGATCGCCGACGATGCCGCGGCCGATCACGTAGGCATTCGAAAAGGGATCGAAGTGATCCAGCGCGTAGAGTTCCGGGGTGTGTCCGGGCAGGTAGAACAGCGCGACCTGGGCGGCCGAGGTTTCGAGCCAGGCCACCACGCCGGAAAACGCCACCAGATCGGCGCGGCGGCAAAGCGGCTGCCAGCGCACGGCTGGCATAGTGTTCGAGGCGGCAGCGGTTGCACTCATGGAAGGGCTCCTTTCTTGAAGTCGGTCCTGGTGGACATCAGGCCGGGCGCAGTTGCCCGCGCTCGGTGGTCATGATGATGGACGGGTCCGGGCGTTCGTCGTTGACGAAGCTTCTGAAACGCTTGAGCTTTTCCGGGTCGCTCAGGGCGTTGGCCCATTCGCACTCGTAGCGCTCGATCAGGGTCTGCATCTGGCGCTCCAGCTCGTCGCCGAGTCCCAGGCTATCCTCGAGAATCACCGCCTTGAGGTAGTCGAGCCCGCCTTCGAGGTTTTCGCGCCAGGTGGCCGTGCGCTGCAGCCGGTCGGCGGTGCGCACGTAGAACATCAGAAATCGGTCGATGGTACGGTAGAGCGCCTCGTCGTCGAGGTCGGTAGCGAAGAGCTCGGCGTGGCGCGGGCGCATGCCGCCGTTGCCGCAGACGTACAGGTTCCAGCCGTTCTCGGTGGCGATGATGCCGATATCCTTGCTCTGCGCCTCGGCACACTCCCGGGTGCAGCCGGAGACGCCGAACTTGATCTTGTGCGGCGCGCGCAGCCCCTTGTAGCGGTGCTCGAGTTTGATCGCCATGCCCACGCTGTCCTGCACCCCAAAACGACACCAGGTGCTGCCCACACACGACTTCACCGTGCGCAGCGACTTGCCGTAGGCGTGGCCGGTCTCGAAGCCCGCCGCGATCAGCTCGCCCCAGATCGCGGGCAGATCCTCGAGGCGCGCGCCGAAGAGATCGATGCGCTGGCCGCCGGTGACCTTGGTGTACAGCTCGAACTTCTGCGCCACCTGGCCGAGCACCACGAGCTTCTCCGGGGTGATCTCGCCGCCGGCGATGCGCGGCACCACCGAGTAGGTGCCGTTTTTCTGCATGTTGGCCATGAAGGTGTCGTTGGTGTCCTGCAGCGGCACGTGGGCGGCGTCCATGATCGGCTCGTTGAAGCAGGAGGCGAGAATCGACGACACGGTGGGCTTGCAGATATCGCAGCCAAGGCCATGACCGGTATTGCCGTGCTTCTCCATCAGCTCGCCGAAGGTCTTGATGCCCTCGACGCGCACGATGTCGTAAAGCCCCTGGCGGGTGTGGGCGAAGTGCTCGCAAAGCGAGCGATCCACCTCGACGCCTTGGGCGGCGAGCTCGTGATCGACCACGGATTTCAAAAGCGTGGCGCAGCCGCCGCAGCCGGTACTGGCTCTGGTCGCGCCCTTCACACTGGCCAGATCTCGCGCGCCGGCATCGATCGCCTCGCAGATAACCCCCTTGGTTACGTTGTGGCACGAACAGATCATGGCGCTCGCCGGCAGCGCATCCGCCCCCAGCGCCGGCGCGGCGCCGCTTTGCCGGGGCAGGATGAGCGAGGCGGGCTCGGCGGGTAGCTCGAGGGCGTTGGCGTAGTACTGCAAGAGCGTGTCGTAGACGCCGTTGTCGCCGACCAGCATGGCGCCCAGGAGCTTCTTGCCGTCGCTCGAGACCACCAGCTTGCGATACACCTGGGTGAGCGGGTCGAGATAGCGGAACATGCGCGCCCCGGGGGTGCGCTCGCCGTGGGCGTCGCCGATGGCGCCGACGTCGACGCCCAATAGCTTCAGCTTGGTGCTCATGTCGGCGCCGCCAAAACGCGCGTCGCCGCCGGTGAGGGTCGAGACCGCCACCTTGGCCATCTGGTAGCCCGGCGCCACCAGGCCGAAGATGCTCTGGTTCCAGAGCGCCACTTCGCCCACGGCGAGAATGGCCGGGTCGCTGGTGCGGCAGTGATCGTCGATCACCACGCCGCCGCGCTCGCCGATCTCGAGCCCGCACTCCCGGGCCAGTGCGTCCTGGGGGCGAATGCCCGCGGAGAACACGATCAGGTCGGTTTCGAGCACCTTGCCGTCCTGAAACACCATGCGCAGCCGGCTCTGTTCGCCCTGTTCGATGCGCTGGGTGGCGCGCTCGGTCAGCACCTGCAAGCCGAGGGATTCGATCTTCTCTTTCAAGAGCTCGCCGCCTTCCCGATCGACCTGCATCGGCATCAGGCGCGGCGCGAACTCCACCACGGCGGTGTCGAGATTCAGGCCGCGAAGGGCATTGGCGGCCTCGAGCCCCAAAAGCCCGCCGCCGACCACCACGCCGTTGGTGGCGCTTTGGGCGGCGTCGCGTATCGCATCCAGATCATCCAGCGTGCGGTAGACCAGACACCCCGGGCGCTCGCGCCCTTCGATCGGCGGCACGAAGGGGTAGGAGCCGGTGGCGAGCACCAGGTGGTCGAAGGCGTAGCGGCCGCTGGCGGTCACCACGGTTTTCGCCGCGCGGTCGATTTCGGTCACCTTCTCGCCGCTTCTGAGCGTCACGCCGTGCTGGGCGTAGTAGTCGGCGTCGCAAAGCGCCAGCGACTCCGCGTTGCGCCCGGTGAAGTACTCGGAGAGATGCACCCGGTCGTAGGCGCGGTGGCGCTCCTCGCCGAACACGGTCACCTCAAGGCGCGCAAGCGCGCCGGCCTCGATGAGCTGCTCGACCAGGTGGTGGCCGACCATGCCGTTGCCGATGATGATCAGGTTCTCTCTTGTCGCCATGGTTAAGCCGCCTCTTGGCTGGGGGAGTGTAGAAACGCCTCGACGTCCGCCTGGCCGAACAGCAGCGCCGGGCGAGCCGCGCTCAGGTCCGCGCCTTGCTGCGCCTGGTTGAAATACCAGGGGCCCTGGGCGGTGTCGCCGTAGAGCACCGCGCCTTCGATGCGCCCGTTGTTGAGCAAAAGCTTTCGGTACTCGCCGCTTTCCGGGTCGCTGTAGCGGAGCACCTCGTGCGCTGGCGAGGCCTCGACGGGGCCGAAGGCGTAAAGCTCGATGCCGCTGACCTTGAGTCGGGTGGCGCTCGGAGCCTCGACGTAGCCCGCGCCGGGCTCGCCGCAGAGCACCCGGGCGAGCACCTCGACCTGGCGCCAGATCGGCTCGACCAGCCCGAAGG
>NZ_JAMZBD010000327.1:0-3670 GCF_024158685.1 Halomonas sp. 707D4
GAACTGGGCGATGAAGAAGATCGCCGTATCGCCGAACCCGCCGATGTCGCCGGTCAAAAGCTCGATCAGCATCAAGGTCAAAAAGATCGCCATCGGATCGTTGGTGCCGGACTCGATCTCGAGCGTGGCGCTCACCCGCTCGTTGAGATTCACTCCTCGACCGCTGAGCATCGAGAACACCGCGGCCGCATCGGTGGAACCGACGATTGCCCCGACCAGTAGCCCCTGAACCAGGGACAGGTCGAACACCCACATGGCGATCAGCCCGACCAGGGCACTGGTGACGAAGACCCCGGCAGTGGCCAGGGATAGCGCTGGCTTGAAGCCTACCCGGAAGGTTTTCAGGCGGGTGCGCAGTCCGCCATCGAGCAGGATCATCGCCAGGGCCAGATGGCCGATGGTGAAGGCCATCGAGTAGTCGTCGAAAGCCAGGCCCAAAAGCCCCTCTTCGCCCGCCAGCATCCCCAGTCCCAGGAAAATCAGCAGTAGCGGAACGCCGAACATCGATGAAAGCCGGCTGGCCAGAATGCTCAGCGCCATCAAGGCGCCGCCCACCAGGAAAAAGGTATACAGTGTGTCCATGTTTCTCCGTCTCTACATCAATGCCGCTCTATTATTGCATGTCACCGAATAATTTATCGTGATCACCGGTGTGTGCTGTCATCGAAGACTGGTCATTCTCGCCGACCTGCCGCTACACTCCGCCTTCACGACTTTGGAGTGTGGAGTGATGGCGCACCTGGTTTTACCTTGGCGACGGTATGGAACACCGGCGCTGATCGCCTATTTATTGTTTTTAAATTCAAGTCTCTATGCAAGCGATGAAGCGGTGGTCAGCGAGGCCGAAAGGGCGCGCTTGACCCTCGATACCGATGTCGTCGTTCCCGATGGGCTCTGGGAAGCACCGCGTGAGCCGCTGCTCGTTACCCCTGAGCCGGAGCTCGACGAGATCCCCGGGGAAGAGACGTCGAGCAGCGATCCCGCGCCATCGGCGACGCTGGCGCTGCCGCCCCCGCTCGACCCGCCACCGCTCAAGGCGTTCGCGGTGATGCTGGACTGGTACCTGAGTCCACAGCACGCCGCACTGGTGGTCGCCAAGGAGCGTGAGCTCTTCGAGGACCAGGGGCTCGATGTCGAGCTTTTGAGCCCGGCGGACCCGACCCTGCCGCTCAAGCTGCTGACCGCCGGCGAAGTCGAACTGGCGCTGACCCGCGAACCCATCCTGCATCTGCAGGCGCATGCCGGTGAGCCTTTGGTGAGGGTAGGCACGCTAGTGGAGACGCCGCTCAACGCGGTGATCGTCACCCGGTCGACGGCAAGCGCTGACGAACCGGCAGCGCTTGCCGGGCTGCGCTACGGCTTCTCCACTCGTGAGGGCGAGAGCGTGGTGGCCGAGCGCCTCGTTCCGCAGTCGATTCGCCAGACCGACGACTTCGTCGAACCGGTCAACGTGCACTTCGACGCCGCCGCCGCGGTGGTCGATGGCCGGGTCGACGTGATCGCCGACGGCTACTACGCCACGCTACCGGACCAGCTCGCCCCGGAAGGCATCGACAGTCGCGTCATTCACTACGAAGAGATCGACATCCCGCGCCACGATGGCCTGGTCGTGGTGGCGAATGCGACGACGCTTGCCCACACCGCCCAGAGCATCGCACGTTTCATGACCGCCGTGGAGCAGGCGAGCCACTGGATGATCGATAATCCCGAGGCGGCCTGGGCACTGGTGACCGAACGTCACCCCATTCTGGACAACGAAGTGAACCAAGCCGGCTGGGAGGCACTCCTAAGGCGCATGTCGCTGAGTCCGGCAGCGGTGAACACCCGCCGCTACCAGGCGTTCGAAGCCTATCTTCTTTCTCGGGGCATCATCGAGACGACGCTGCCGGTTTCGCGGCTGGCCATCGACCCGCACGCGTTGCAGGAGTAAATCCCCCTTTCAATGGAGTGCCATGAGCCAGCAAGCGCTGATCTTCATCGACCTTGAAACCACCGGTACCCGCGCCACCCGCGACCGGATCACCGAAATCGCTGCCCTCAAGGTCGTCGAGGGGCAGATCACCGAGCGCTGGGTGAGTCTCATCGATCCCGGCATCGCCATCCCGCCGTTCATCTCCCGGCTGACCGGCATTCATGACGACATGGTCGCCGATGCCCCGAGCTTTGCACAAATCGCACCGGCGCTCCGGGAGTGGCTGGGCGACGGTCGTTTGGTCGCCCACAACGCCCGCTTCGATGCGGGCTTTCTGCGCAATGCCTTCAAGCGCGCCGGCCTCGACTATCGCCCCGAGGTGCTGTGCACGCTGCGCATCTCCCGGCGGCTCGAGCCGGCGCAGCGTCAGCACAACCTGAAGGCGCTGCTTTCGCGTTTCGCGATCGACCCCAAGCGTGCTCACCGCGCCGAGGATGACGCCGAGGCACTCTGGCGGCTGTGGCAGACCTGGCAGCAGCGTTTCGATGGCGAGACCTGGCAGGCGGCGCTCGCCCAGGAGCAGCAGCACAAGAACCTGCCCGCGAACCTGGATAGCGACATCATCGCGGACCTGCCGTCGGCACCGGGGGTGTATCTCTTCTACGGACACAACCGATTGCCGCTCTACGTCGGCAAGAGCATCAACCTGCGTAACCGGGTGAAAGGCCACTTCCAGCGCGATCACCAGGACGACAAGGCGATGCGCATGCTCCAGCAGATCCAGCACGTCGAGTGGGAAGAGACGGCGGGGGACCTGGGAGCGCAGCTTCGCGAGGCGCAGCTGATCAAGGAGCTGATGCCGATCATGAATCGCCAGTTGCGCCGCCAGGGGCGGCTCAAGACCTGGCATTGGGGGGAGGGCGAGCACGCGCCGACCCTGGCCGGCAGCGCCGTGCTGGCCAATGCGGAACCGGGCCAGCGCTTCGGGCTGTTTCGCAACGCAGCCGAGGCCAAGCAGGCGCTGCGTACGCTGTGCGACGAGCACAAGCTCTGCGCCCAGGTGCTGGGGCTGGACAAGGGGAAAGGGCGCTGCTTCAAGCAGCAGCTAGGCAAGTGTCTCGGTGCATGTTGCCAGAAGGAGTCGCTCGAGGCGCATACCGCCCGGGCGCACATGGCGCTCGAGCGACTCAAGGTCGACGCCTGGCCGTGGCCCGGGCGAATCGTGATACGCGAGCGCAGTGCCGAGACGCGCCGCTCGGCTTACCACGTGGTCGATCACTGGTGCTATCTCGGCAGCGGCGAGACGCTGGCGAAGGCCAGACGGATCAAGGGAGCGGCGCCGCAATTCGATGTCGATACCTACCGTATCCTCAACCGTTTCCTGCGCGACGCCGAGGCGCACCGGCTGACCATCACCGCGCTCTAGTCGCCATTGCTCGCTGGGCGCTTGTCGTCGTGGGCGTCGACGAAGGCCTCGACCGCCTGCTGGAACGCCTCGGGCTGATCGGCGTGCAGCCAATGGCCGGCTGCCTTGAGCGTCACCAGGCGCGTCTTGGGTAGCACCTCGCGCAGGGTGGGGAGCATGTCGTCGGTGACATAACGGGAGTCGGCGCCGCGCAGCACCAGCGTCGGACCCTCGAACGCTCGCTCGCCGGCCGGCTCGTCGATCACGTCCTCGTAGCCGTTTCTGATCTCGTCGAGCCCGACGCGCAGCGCCATCGCGCCGTCGGCGTCCTTGACCAGGTTGGTGGCCAGGAA
>NZ_JAMZBD010000328.1:0-3663 GCF_024158685.1 Halomonas sp. 707D4
GTCGTTACCGGCACCGCCATGAAGGGTGTCTGCGCCCTTGCCGCCGATCAGCACGTCGTCGCCATCACCGCCGACCAGGGTATCGTTGCCCGCGCCGCCGTAGAGGATGTCGTTACCCTCGGTGCCGTACAGGGCATTATTGCCCGTATCGCCCAGCTGGTAGTGCTTGACGTCGGTGGAGACGTTGCCGTCGGCATCAACTGCCGTGGCCTTCAGCTCGCCGGTGGAGCCTTCGATACGCTTGAGCGCCGTGGTCCACTCGCCGTTGGTATCGGCTTTCACGGTGTCGATCAGCTTGCCGCTGGCGTCGGTGAGCTTCACGTCCGCCTCCGGCGCGGCGGACCCCGCCACCTTCATCTCGCGGAAACCGACCGTGCTCTCCGCCTTATCGTTGGTGTAGTAGTTGGCGCCCCGTATGCCGTCTCGGTTACTGTCGATCACCAGCGTTTGCGAGCTGCCGTTGACCAAGCCAGAGAAGACCACGATGTCGTTCGCTCCGCCCTGAACATCGGTCTTGTCCGAACGAGTCACCGTGCCTTCCATGGTCCTGGTCTCGTTCTTGTAGCCCGTCACCCACCCAAAGAAATACTGTGGCACCGCCTCGACCCAGGACAGCTTGTAGACATCGCCGACCTGGAAGTAAGCCGTTTCGTTACTACCCAGCTGCGAGGTGATCGACAGCTTGCTCGTCAGGCCAGTGTTCAACTGATTGGCACTGAGCATCTGGTCCTTGTTGCCACTGTTGACCGCCGTGCTGGAAGTACCAAAGTTATTGTCGGCCAGGCTTCCCCACACCTTCGAGAGCACGTTGACGTTGATTTCCTGTCCCGTCACGATGCTGTCGATGCTGACCTCGGGCGGCGCCACGGGCACGTCGATATCGACGTTCACCGCCGCTTCGATGCTCGAGACGCCCTTGTCGCTGATCGACGTGGCGCGAACATCGAACGCTTCGACGCCGGCATCCGGGCGTACGGTCAGACCGTTCAACTGACCGGGCTCGACGCGGTAGACGCCGTTCTGGCTGGCGACCACGTTGCCGTTGTAGAGAAGCTGCCCGCCGTCAACTACCACCTCGTAATAGTCGATCTCGCCGCTGGCCACGCTTCCGGCCAGATCGACCTTGTAGATCGTGCTCTCGACGTTGAGCGCGCCCTTGATATTGCTGACATCAACCACTTCGTTGGCTTCGGTGGAGCGTACCTCGAAGTCGACCACCGCCTGGCCCTTGCTGTCCAGGCGCACGGTCAGCGTCTGGTTTTCCGGGTTGAAGCGCGTCCAGTTGCTGTTGTAGGGGTCGTACCAGGAGGTTTCGTACTGCTCCTGCCCGTTGACGAAGACTTTGAAGGTATCGCGCGTGCCGCCACGCCCGGAGCGGCCGTCCTCCCAGCCGCCCTTGGCCTGCTGGGTCCAGCTCAAGGTGAAGGTTTCACCGGCATGAGCCGCGCCGAAGTCGAAGCGCACGGTTTCGGTATCCGCCGGCGGGCGCGGATCGTTGATCCAGCCATTGCCGGAGCCGCCTACGCCCAGGTCGGCGAAGCCGTCCTTAACGATGGTTTCCAGGCCTTGAACCGTTTCCACGGCCAGGGTGACCTCGGGAATCGGCTGCGTCTCCAGTGTCAAACCGACCGGCACATCGACGGCTTCGAAATTGCCATTGACCTCGATGACCTTAGCCACGACATCGCGATCTCCGTCGACGGTCACTTCTACGGTACCACGACCATTACGATCGAGTGTCACGGTATGGATCACACCATCGATATCCACCAGGGCCGTCGGGAAATCATTACCCGAGAAGCTATAGTGGCTCGGATCCGGCGGATTGGACGTGACGACTTCGAACACGATATCCGACTTGCCCGTGATGGTGGTGGTACCTGCGCTGAGTACCTCATTGTAGGCAATGGAGTGGATGAGATAGTCGTCGTCGAACCCGACCGCCGTGAACTCAGCACGCAGGAAGCTCTCTCCCGTGCCCGGCTCGAATCGGTAGGCTTGGTCGACACGGTCGGAACCGCCCGGTACGGACTCCTCTCGGGTGACCTGGCCATTGGCGTCATAGTAGGTCACTTTCGCCTGGGTCGAGGTTCCGCCACCGGAAACGATCGCATAGCCGACCGAATTCCCCTGGGCATTGATGAACTCGACCTTGGCCTTTTCGCTGTTGTTACGCCACGCGAACTGCACGTCGAAACTCTTGACTTCATTGTTGAAGTCGATAGCGATCTTCTGACTGACGCCATTGTTGCCAAATCCGAGTTCCCGACTGTCCGCGCCGCCTGAGGTCGGCCCCATGACGCCGAAGCCGTCATGAGCGGTGCCCGTCACCTTGGACAGGTTGGCAACCTGTCCATCGGTGCCATAAGCGGTCACCTTGAAGCTGTTGGATACATCGACATTGTCAACATCGATGAAGGAAGCCTTGGTGATGGTCGCCTTGAGGCTGACGGTCGTGACATCGATGCTATCGTCGATGTCGTAGGCCTTGGCATCGTTGACCAGCGTCCATTGCCAGGCGGTATCATCCCCGTCCACTGACAGGCCGGTGGGCAGGCCGATGATATCGTCATCCAGATAGACGTCGGGGTCGCTGTAGAAGTAATCCACCGAACCTACGCTATCGCCCGCCTTCACGGTGATCGCCTGTGTTTCTCCGTTGACCTCTAAGGTAAAGGTCTTGTCGACATCCACCGGGGCGCCCAGCTTGACGGTGTAGGTCACCGTCGAGGCGTCCTCGTCGCCTCCCGGATGCAGAAAAGAGCTCAATGTGGCAGTGACATCGACATTGACGGCGTAGTCGCGCTCGGTCGCACTTTCATACGGATTGCCAGCACGGTCCGTGCCCGTCACTTCAGCGGTAATCTGGTCGTTGACGGCCAGTGTCGATCCGGGCACGTCGATGGCGTAGGTCAAATCGTTGCCGACAAGGCCGGTGTAAGTCTGCTCGCCAACGGTCAAGGTGACGGTATCGCCCACGCTTGCATTGCCGCCCACGCGACCGGTCACGGTAATGGTCTGGGTCGCTTCGCGACCATCGATCACGTCGTCACCGGCGATGGTGTCGATGGAGATCGTGGCCTCGGGCGCGACATTCGAAACACCCTTGCTGTCCTGACTAATCGCTTGGTTACCCTGAGCATCGCGCACGGTCGCCGTGACGCTCACATTCGCGACTCCCTGGCCGACCGGCACTTCTACCTGTAGCCCTGTGTCCAGGTGAGCCTGGGTCACATCGCCTTGGAACAAGATCGCGCCGTTACCATCGACGACGCTCAGCGTATCACCTACTTGTGTGCCTTCTTCCAAGGTGATGGACGCCGTCACGCTACCGGGCTGGCCCTGCGCTATTTCAGCGATGTTGTAGATGCCGTCGCTGCCCGCACCGAGAAGCTCGACGGTCACACCCGGCTCATACACATCCAGCTCAACCGTGTCTCGAGCATCGATCTCGTTGCCGTTGCGATCGGTGGCCACGGCCTCGATGGTCAGATCGCCATCGACCAGGGTGCTGACATCCACGCCGTCCACGCTGTAGCTGCCATCCGCCCCTACTTCGGCAGTGGCGTTGATCACGTTGCCGTTCTGGTCGGTGATCGTCAGGCGGACGGTATTGCCCGGGGCCACGTCAACAGTGGTGCCGGTGATGTCGAGCGTCGCCGC
>NZ_JAMZBD010000329.1:0-3642 GCF_024158685.1 Halomonas sp. 707D4
GTGACACGCCCTGCCTTGGTCGAGCGCTACCTGACGCGGCTCGGGCGCGAGGACATCATCCTGCGCGCCGAGGCGGTCAACGAACCCCGTGCAGGGTACGCCTCGGGCGCCGATTTCTACCCCGGACAGCGCCTGATGCACGACGTGTTCGGCGAAGGCGAGGTGGCGGCGGTGGAGGGCAATCCGGCGGATCCGGTGATCGACGTGCGCTTCGTTCAGGCCGGGCGACGCCGGCTGATCGCCAGCCGCGCGCCGATCACGTCGCTGGATCCGGTCAAGCCCGCCTGACGACGGGCACGACGCCTTCTACATGTTGGGGTAGTTGGGGCCACCGCCGCCTTCCGGCGCCACCCAGGTGATGTTCTGGGCCGGGTCCTTGATGTCGCAGGTCTTGCAGTGCACGCAGTTCTGGAAGTTGATCTGAAAGCGCGGCTTGCCCTGATCGTCTTCCACCACTTCGTAGACCCCGGCCGGGCAGTAGCGCTGCGCGGGCTCGGCGTACTTGGGCAGGTTGTGCTCGATGGGAATCGACGGGTCGGTGAGCTTGAGGTGGCAGGGCTGATCCTCCTCGTGGTTGGTGTTGGAGAGAAACACCGAGGAGGACTTGTCGAAAGAGAGCTTGCCATCGGGTTTGGGATAGTCGATCTTCTCGAACTTGTCGGCGGGCTGCAGAGCGCCGTGGTCGGTGGTGGTGTCGTGCAGTGTCGGCAGCTTGTTGCCGATGAGCTGGTTGACGAAGTTGTACGCGCCGCCGCCGACGTTACCATACTTGTGCATTGCCGGGCCGAAGCTCGCGTTCTCCTTGAGCTCCTGATACGCCCAGCTCGACTCCCACTTCTGGTTGAAACTGGAAAGTTCCGCGCCGCCTTCGTCGCCACCCTTGATCGCATCATAAACGCTCTCGGCGGCCACCAGGCCCGACTTCATCGCGGTGTGAATGCCCTTGATCTTGGCGAAGTTGAGCGTGCCCGCGTCGCAGCCGATCAGGAGCCCGCCGGGAAAGGTCATCTTGGGTAGGCAGTTGAAGCCGCCTTTGGTGATGGCGCGCGCGCCGTAGGCGACGCGCTTGCCGCCTTCGAGATACTGACGCAGCACCGGGTGGTGCTTCATGCGCTGGAACTCGTCGAAAGGCGAAAGCCAGGGATTCCTGTAGCCCAGATCCATGATCAGCCCGACCACCACCTGCTGGTTCTCGGCATGGTAGAGAAACCAGCCGCCGTGGGTATCGGCTTCGAGCGGCCAGCCGGAGCCGTGAACCACCAGACCCGGCTCGTGCTTGTCCGCGGGCACGTCCCACAGCTCCTTCAGGCCGATGCCGTAGTGCTGCGGGTCGCGGCCCTCGTCGAGGGAGAACTCGCGGATCAGGCGCTTGCCCAGATGCCCGCGGGAGCCTTCGGCGAACAGCGTGTACTTGGCGCGAAGCTCCATGCCCGGCATGTGGCCATCCTTGGGCGTGCCGTCGGCGGCCACCCCCATGTCGCCGATCAGGATGCCGCGCACCGCGCCGTCCTCGACGATCACGTCCTGGGCGGCGAAACCCGGGAAGATCTCGACGCCGAGGTCTTCCGCCTGCTCGGCGAGCCAGCGACACAGGTTGCCCGCACTGATCACGTAGCGGGTCTGGTCGCCGCCGGTGTTGTGCATGCTCTTCGGCACCAGCGCGTGGGGCAGCTTGCGCGCGTTCTCACCATCCTTCAAGAGGTAGAGGTCGTCGCGGGTGGCGGGAGTGTTCAGCGGGGCGCCGCGCTCCTTCCAGTCGGGAAAGAGCTCATCAAGTGCGCGCGGCTCGAGCACGGCACCGGACAGGATATGGGCCCCCACCTCGGAGCCTTTCTCCACGACGCAGACGGTCAATTCCTGGCCCGCCTCGTTGGCTTGCTGCATCAGTCGGCAGGCGGCCGACAGGCCCGAAGGCCCCGCGCCGACGATGACCACATCCATTTCCATGACATCGCGCTCTGCGTTTTCCACGGTCTCTCCTTATTCTCGTAAGTACCGTGTCTTATAAAAACACGAACTTAATACTAAACGGTCGTTTGCTTCTGGTTATGCCTCATGATAGGCATAATACCCGTCCCGGGTCATTTCTACGATGGTGTCAGGGCGTTATCGCCCCGTTTTGGGCGCCTTTCGCCGCCGCCGGATTTGCTGAGGCAAAAGCGCTATAGTGTTGCTAGCCGCACGAGCGAGAGGGCTGTGCCCGTCAAGACAAGGCTTCTGATCAGCCAAGCGAGGAAACCATGAAAGTATTAGTCGCGGTGAAACGCGTCATCGACTACAACGTCAAGATCCGCGTCAAGGCGGATCACTCCGACGTGGATCTCACCAACGTCAAGATGGCCATGAACCCCTTCTGCGAGATCGCCGTGGAAGAGGCGGTACGCTTGAAGGAGAAGGGCGTGGCGACGGAAGTGATCGCCGTGAGCGTCGGCCCCAAGGCCGCCCAGGAACAGCTGCGCACGGCACTTGCGCTCGGCGCCGACCGCGCGATCCAGATCGAGACCGACGAGCGCGTCGAGTCGCTCGCCGTGGCCAAGCTCCTGGCGAAGGTGGTGGAAGAAGAGCAGCCGGGGCTGGTGATCCTCGGCAAGCAGGCGATCGACACCGACAACAACCAGACCGGCCAGATGCTCGCCGCGCTGACCCACATGGGCCAGGGCACCTTCGCCTCGAAGGTGGAGGTCGACGGTGATCGCGTCAGCGTCACCCGCGAGATCGACGGCGGCCTGCAGACCGTGTCACTCGCGCTTCCGGCGATCGTCACCACGGACCTGCGCCTCAACGAGCCGCGCTACGCCAAGCTTCCGGACATCATGAAGGCCAAGAAGAAGCCGCTGGACGTCAAGACCCCGGCGGACTACGGCGTCGAGGTGGCGTCCCGTGTGAGCCTGATCAAGGTCGAGACGCCCGCCGAGCGCAAGGGCGGCGTGAAGGTGGCCTCAGTGGACGAGCTGGTCGACAAGTTGAAAAACGAAGCCAAGGTGCTTTGATTTCCCGGCCCAGTGATCGCCTCTTTCACCCGTATTCAAGGAGTTTCTCATGAGCATTCTGGTTCTGGCCGACGTTCACGACGGCCACCTGCTTGACACCACCGCCCACGTGGTGGCCGCCGCCCGCGAGATCGGCGGCGATATCGACGTACTGGTCGCCGGCGAAGGCGTCCAGGCCGCCGCAGACGCCGCCGCCAAACTCGACGGCGTCACCCGCGTTCGCCTCGCGGATCACAGCGTCTACGCCCACCAGCTCGCCGAGCCGCTGGGCGCGCTTCTGGTCGAGCTCGCCGGCGACTATACCCATGTGCTTGCCAGCGCCTCGACCACCGGCAAGAACGTGCTGCCGCGCGTGGCCGCGCTCAAGGACGTCAGTCAGATTTCCGAGGTGCTGGCCATCGACAGCGCCGACACCTTCAAGCGCCCGATCTACGCCGGCAACGCCATCGCCACGGTGAAAAGCGATGACGCGCTCAAGGTGATGACCGTACGCACCACGGCGTTCGATGCGGTCGGGCACGTCGGCAGCGCCGCGATCGAGGCCCTCGACACCGTGGTCGAGAACGCCCAGTCGCAGTTCGTCGGTCAAGAGCTTGCGGCCTCGGACCGCCCGGAACTGGGCGGGGCGAAGGTGGTGATCTCCGGCGGTCGC
>NZ_JAMZBD010000330.1:0-3637 GCF_024158685.1 Halomonas sp. 707D4
GTGCAGCCCGCTATGGGAATGCGCGCCCAGTAGTCGAGCGCCTGCCAGGCGGTGCTTTTTGGCTCGGCGCCGTCGCGGATCATCAGCGTCGCCTGCCAGACGTCGCCAAGCGGTCGAACACTCACCGCGCCGTGCTTGGTTTCCGGCTGGCCGGAAACCGGGTCGGTGTACCCGGCGAGCAGCGCCCCGCTGCGCCCGGCGCCGGTGAACTCATCGCTCCAGTGCATGGGAACGAACGCTTCGCCCCGGCGCTGGGCGTTGGACACCCGCACCCGCGCCCGGTACTCGCCGCCGGGAGCACCAAGCCGGGCCAGGTCCTGATTCTCGAGCCCCGCGCGCGCGGCGTCATCGGGGTGCAGCTCGACGAACGGCTCGGCGCGATGATTCATCAGCCGCGGCGCGCGGGCGGTGCGGGTCATGGTGTGCCACTGATCGCGAATGCGCCCGGTATTGAGCCGCAGCGGGTAGCGTGTGGAGAGCGCCTGCGCCGGCTCGCGGGGCGTGACCGCCACCAGCCGGGCGCGGCCGCTTGGGGTCGCAAACTCGCCCTTCTCGAACAGCCGGGCGGTACCGCGCGGGGCGGCACGGGTCACCGGCCACTGAACGGGCGCGAGCGCATCGTAAGCGGCCCGCCCCAGCCCGGTAAGCGCCGAGATATCGAACAGCCGTTTGCCCGCGCCTTCGTTCTCGAAGCCCGAGAGCCTGGCGTGCTCGTCGAAGATCTCCCCGGGGTGGGTATAACCAAACGCGTCGCCAAAGCCGAGCCGGCTGGCGACCTCGCACAAGATCTGCCAGTCGTGGCGCGCCTGGCCCGGCGGCGGCAAGAGGCCGCGCTGGCGCGAGATGCGCCGCTCGGAGTTGGTCACCGTGCCGTCCTTTTCCGACCAGCCGCTCGCCGGCAGCACGATATCCGCAAACGCCAGCAGGTCGGTATTGGCCACGCACTCGGAGACGATCACCAGCGGGCACTTGGAAAGCGCCCGGCGCACCCGGGCGGCGTCCGGCAGGCTCACCGCCGGGTTGGTCGCCATCACCCAGAGCACGGTGATCTCGCCGCGCTCGATCGCCTCGAACAGCTCGACCGCCTTGTAGCCGGGGGCCTCGGGGAGACGTGGCGTGAGTGACCCGGTCGCCCAGAAGCGGGTCACGCGATCGATCGCCCCGGGGGTGTGGTAGTCCATGTGGGCAGCGAGCTGGTTGGCCAGCCCCCCCACCTCGCGCCCGCCCATGGCGTTGGGCTGGCCGGTGATCGAAAAAGGTCCTGCGCCGGGCAGGCCGAGCTTGCCGCCGGCCAGGTGGGCGTTGATGATGGCGTTGCACTTGTCGGTGCCGCTGGTGGACTGGTTCACCCCCTGAGAGTAGAGCGTGACCACGTGCAGATGGCGGGCGAACCAGTAGTAGAAGGTTTCCAGCCGCTCGGCATCGATATCGCAGGCCGCGGCCACCGCCGCCACGCTCGGCGCGCTCGCCCTGGCCGCGTCGAGCGCCTCCTCGAAGCCCTCGGTATGGCGCTCGAGATAGCGCGTATCCATGTAACCGCGCTCGGCCATGAAGGCGAGCAGCCCGTTGAACAGCGTCGCATCACTTCCCGGCTGGATGCCCAGGTAGAGATCGGCGATCTCGCAGGTGTCGGTGACGCGCGGGTCGATCACCACCACGCGCATCAAGGGGTTGCGCTCTTTCGCGAGTTTAAGGCGCTGGTAGAGCACCGGATGGTTCCAAGCCAGGTTCGAGCCCACCAGCACGACCAGCTCCGCCTCTTCGAGATCCTCGTAGCAGCAGGGCACCGCGTCGGCGCCGAAGGCGCGCTTGTAGCCCGCCACCGCCGAGGCCATGCAGAGCCGCGAGTTGGTATCCAGGTGCGGCGTGCCGAGAAAGCCCTTGAACAGCTTGTTGGCCACATAGTAATCCTCGGTCAAAAGCTGACCCGACAGATACGCCGCCACGGTTTTCCGCCCGTGGGCCGCCCGAAGCGCGCTCAGGCGCTCGGTGAGTGCCGCAAGTGCTGACTCCCAGCTGGCGGGCTGGCCATCCAGGCGCGGCGTCAACAGCCGCCCCTGCTCGCCCAGGGTCTCGTGCAGCGCGCTGCCCTTGACGCACAGCCGCCCGAAATTGGCCGGGTGCGCGGTATCACCCTCGACCGCGTCCACCCGCCCATCGCGCACGGTGGCGGTGACGCCGCAGCCAACGCCGCAGTAGGGGCAGGTCGTTTTGATCGAACGGGCGGGGCTTGACGCGTCGTGCATGGGGGTCTCCAGAGCGTGTGTCGGCCAGAACGCAAAAAGCGCCCAGGAAGCCTCGTGAAAGGCCTGCCTGGACGCCGTTGTCTCAGGGACACCGAGCCGGTGTCATTCTCATCGGTTTTTTTGCGGCGCTTGAAGTTATTGGTCGCCGGAGTCTCTTGTCATTGTGTCAGCAAAAAAGCGCTCATGAGTGTTATGGGGTTGTTGCTCCTCATGGCTGCAACCCTCGGGCCTGAACGTCAAAAAACGTCTTTTAACACCTGATAAACAATGACTTGAAAAACAAGCGCGCCATTTTTAGCCGGCATCGCCGACCGCCCATGCTCGCAAGAAGAACGATAGGAGTGCAGCGGATGGGTGCCTGCACCAGAATCGTTCGAAAGCGATCTCGAAGCGGCAAGCTCACCTCTGCCCTTCAACTCACAAGCGTTTGAAATATCGCCAGTTGATCGAGCTTCGTACAAGCGTGGCGAATTTCTTGCCTCGTTAAAACGACTGCGCACTGCCAACGAGGGCAACGCGCGCCAGAACCATCAGGCAATGACGCCTCCGATACCGCGTACTTACGCGGCGTCGGGGGCGTTTTTCGTTTCAGGCATCCAACGGGTGCCGCGCCGAACAGGGAGACCCCATGCGCCCTTCTTCTCAAGAGAGCACGCAGAGTACCCAGGAAAGCACGCGAGAACGTACGCGCCATCTGGTCATCGTGGGGAACGGAATGGCCTGCCACCGCCTGATCGAGGCGCTGGTCACATCCCCCGCGCGGCCTGCGCGCATCACCGTGATCGGCGAGGAGCCGGTGCCGGCCTATAACCGCATTCTGCTCTCGCCGCTGCTGGCCGGCGACACCGACCGTGCGGCGCTGACGCTGCGCGAAGCGCACTGGTACGCCGAACACGGTGTCACCCTGCGCCTTGGCGAACGGGTGCTGGCGATCGACCCCGGCAAAAAGCGCGTGGTCACCGAGCGCGCCCGGCTTGACTTCGATGCGCTGGTGCTGGCGACCGGCTCGACCCCCGCCTGGCCGGCGGTGCCGGGCATCGAGCTTCAAGGCGTGCACGGCTTTCGCGACCTGGAGGACGCCAAAACGCTTGCCGAGATCGCCCGGCGCGGCGGTCAGGCCGTGGTGATCGGCGGCGGTCTCTTAGGGCTCGAGGCGGCCCTGGGGCTCTACCAGCGCGGCCGCGGCGCCCTTTCGGTCAGCGTGCTCCAGCGTGGCGGGCACCTGATGAACCGCCAGCTCGATGCCCACGCCGGCGCACTTCTGAAGAAGACGCTTAGAGCACGCGGGCTCGCCGTTCACACCGGCGCCAGGCTTGCCGGCCTGATCGATGACGGCCAGGGCGCGGTGGCCGGCGTGGCGCTCGAGGACGGCCACGTGCTCGAGGCGAGCC
>NZ_JAMZBD010000331.1:0-3623 GCF_024158685.1 Halomonas sp. 707D4
ACCCCGCACCAACTGATCATGACCGCCACGCCGATTCCCCGGACGCTGGCCATGAGCGCCTACGCGGATCTCGACGTCTCGGTCATCGACGAGCTGCCGCCCGGGCGCACGCCGGTCAAGACCGTGGTGGTGTCTGATGAGCGCCGCCCGGAAGTGGTCGAGCGCATTCGCCGCGCCTGCAGCGACGGCCGCCAGGCCTACTGGGTGTGCACCTTGATCGAGGAGTCCGAGGTGCTGCAGTGCCAGGCTGCCGAGGTCACCCGGGAGGAGTTGACCGAGGCACTGCCGGAGCTCGCCGTCGGCCTCGTTCACGGGCGCATGAAGGCGGCGGAAAAGGCCGAGGTGATGGCGGCGTTCAAGGCCGGCGAGCTCGACCTGCTGGTGGCCACCACGGTGATCGAGGTCGGCGTGGATGTACCCAACGCGAGTCTCATGATCATCGAGAACCCGGAGCGCCTCGGACTTTCCCAGCTTCATCAGCTTCGCGGGCGAGTCGGGCGGGGCAGTACAGAGAGCTTCTGCGTGCTGCTCTACCACCCGCCGCTGTCGAAAAGCTCGAAGGAGCGTTTGGGCGTGATGCGCGAAACCACCGACGGCTTTCGCATCGCCGAGAAGGACCTGGAAATCCGCGGCCCCGGTGAGGTGCTCGGCACCCGCCAGACCGGCCTTGCCCAGATGAAGATCGCCGATCTCGAGCGCGACGGCGACCTGCTGGAGCGCGTCACCGCACTCGCCCAGTCGCTGCAGGCGGACAAGGCCGCCACCGCCGTGCTGGTACGCCGCTGGCTTGGCGAAGCCGCCGGGCGTTACGGGCAGGTGTAATACAGTAAACCATGTAAAGCTCGTTCCAACGGGATCTTTAAATTCCGCGCAAGTGTGGATGCCGAATACAGCATCTGCCCCAACGGGACAGATGCTGTATTCTCGGCAAATTACACTAACGATATGCCAAAACGGTTTTATTGCTCACCATACGCAACCGTGTGGCCCTTGATAAAAGACGACGAACCAGAGATTCGTTCAGTGACACCGTAAATGGCCAGTGATACAGGCGCCTTTACCGAATGCGTTGTCGTTATCTGAAGTCATCAGGATAACGCTTCTCGGTACCATTTAGACCGAAGAATATAGGATCAAATATATTTGAGCCTATTGACGTGTAGTCAAAGGGAACCAAAATTTCACCCGCAGCTGAGATAAGGCCATATCGTTGTTCATGTCGTGTAATGAACGCATCTATCTGCATACCAGTATCATGATGCTCAAGAACGGTATGAGTAGGGCGTTCGTCAAAGATAAGTTGGTTTCTTAAATTTCCTTCATGGTCAATGAGTTGCCAGGTATCCTGTGAATATAATTGCGCCATGAGTCCACCTGAGAAACTGGGTGTTAAGTTACCCCATTCGAAATCGGTTAATTGAGAGCCATTGACAGAAAAAACTGCAAATTTTTCATTACGCCGGACAGGTACAACTCCTTCGCGCGCCTGATGAATTTTCTCATATTCAAAAGGAATGACTGTTTCACCCGTACGGTCAACCAGGCCCCAACGCTGTTCTGGATTTCCCAGAATACCGAAAAAAGGCTTTCTTTCGACCCAGGCTGTTATATAGCCGTCATCAGAAGGAGCATATTCCTGAGTCATTTCATCTGAGAGAATACGATTACCGTGATAGTCAATATACGCATCTATAAGGCTAGACTCACTAGAAGAATCTTCAGGAAATTTTACGTAAATCAATTGAGCGAATCGGTTTATTCTCGCATAAGAATACATTTCTGATGTTGTTTCAAGCTGATCATTTACAATGTACCATATCTCTTCCTCATCGCTTTCAACTAAATAGTTAGGAGTGTTTCTTAAAGGGTGAAGAGATGCATAACGTTCGCTAAATAGCTCTCCTTGTACTGATAACAGCGCTTTACTTCGATCAGCATATTCAACCAATAAAAGATCTCTATCCTCTTCGTAATAGATAGAGCGAAACTCTGGCGGAAGTATGATTTTTTGATTGTTTATATCAAAAATACCTTTGCGCCATTCACCCTGATCATTGGAATGAACGAAAATGTAATATCCCTCGCATCCTTTTAAAGGATCAAAAGCTATGAGCGGCCATGGCAAAATTTCTTCACCGTCTTTGGAAAGGATACGTTTTCCTTGAGAATCTTGAGCTATAATAAAATTAGGTTGAATGTTAATGCGTTTGTAAGCAATAGGAAGGATAGTTTCTCCTTTGTCTGAGATTAGGCCTTGTAAATTTTCATTGTCGAATTTTTTTGTTACAAATATATAATCATCCCTTGAAGTAGCCGTCGTAGCCTCGCCAAGTGCGCGAGCGAGCATAGGGGTATCTGTTATAAAATCGTTTTCAAATGTTCCATTGAAGTTCTGAAGTGCACGCCAAGCAGAAATGCAATATTCAAATCGGGAAAAATCCGGACCGTCATCACTATAATGGTTTACGTGTTCGGAAATTCGAATATAAGCTATTTCTTCAAGTTCATTAGAGAGAATAGGTAAAGACAGCGATGCTTGACACATTATATGATTACCGTCCTCCCAAAGTATTATTTCTCCTTCATCAGGGCTACCTAAGGTGATCAAAGGAGGCATGGATGATATCGGCTGCGGTTCTGCATCCACAAGGGTGATGTTCAAGTCGGGATATGAGCGCCTACGGTCTTCATCGAACGTGGTGGCCCTAACTTGGCCACCCATCAAGCCTAACATTTCTTCCAAAGAGAGCGTTACGCGAAGGCGATCATTTAATATTCGCTCACTCTCTTCGGTTAAACGATAGTGTGGCCAAGTATCAGGATCAGTGAATGAGATATGTTCTTCAGGAGAGCTCATCACACGTATGGTATAAAACATTGCAATAAGTTGTTGAATATCTCTAGTAACACCAAAGTCATTGGGCTCCATGAGCCAGAAACTTGTGGCATCCTGATCATTATCTATAGTACCGACCAGGCCGAGATTACCCTCTTGATTCATGAAAACCGTTAGTGAGCGGTCAGGTCCCTCTAGTTCAATTGTTTCCTGTATATCGTTTGGCGAGATAACGCTTTGACGAAAGGTGTCAGAGTCAGTTGCCAGTTTTCCTACTAATAGAGTTGGCACCCCAAAATCAGTCGAGAAAACGAGAGCTTCAGGCTTTAATAAATCAGATATGTCAAGGGACGCGACTCTAACATCCCAGTCATTCGGCATGTCGAATACATAAGGTAGGTCCCAGGCCACCTCGTCAGACGTATCCAATGCAAGAGGCTCGACCTCGAACAGTTCGGCGAGGTGCGCTCCACGTTCGTCCAACGCCGCATTTTTATTCCCCAGCCACTCATCTCTGGCCGATTGCAACGCGGCAAATTCGGTGTCATCTTCATCGATCTGATAAAAGGTAAACGCCACTTCAAACGGTTCACCATGGATCAACACGAACTGCTCGGGCGTTTCAAACTGAATTCTAGCGGAAGGGTTATCCGGACTCGTCGCCTGCTGATTCTCGAAATCGAAGTCGTAACGTAGCGGCTCGGCCTGCGCTTCCATGTAGATTTCGGCGCGCTGGCTCTCGCGATCAAAACTGATCCAGACGCGCTCCATGCTCGCTTCAATGTCG
>NZ_JAMZBD010000332.1:0-3616 GCF_024158685.1 Halomonas sp. 707D4
CCCGGAGCGGGTCTATCGGGCCGTTCGCGCGGTCTTCGAGGCCCTGGAGGGGCGCATTCCCGTCACCGCCAAGATTCGCCTGGGCTTCTCGGACCGGCGCCTGGCCGTCGCCTGCGCCCAGGCCGCCGAAGCCGGAGGCGCGGCGCGGCTGGTGGTGCACGGGCGCACCCGCGACGAAGGCTACCGCCCGCCGGCGCACTGGGAGTGGATCGGCCGGATTCGCGCCAACGTCTCGCTGCCGGTGGTCGCCAACGGCGATATCTGGACGCTGGAGGATTACTGGAAGGCGCGCACGCTTTCGGGCTGCCAGGACGTGATGCTCGGGCGCAGCGCCCTGGCCGATCCGTGGCTCGCCCCGCGCATCCGCCATTGGCTGGATACCGGCGAGCGCCTGCCCGAGACCACCTGGCAGATGCGCGCCGAGGTCATCGTCGATTATGCGACGCGCCAGCGTGAAGCGCTGCCCGAACGCATCGTGGCATCGCTGGTCAAGCAGTGGCTGGCCCAGATGCGCCCCTCGAGTGGCGAAGCCGAGGAGCATTTCCAGCGCGTCAAGCGCATCACCGACCTGGACGCGCTGCTCGACGCCCTGATGGCGACGCCCTAGCCCCGCCCGACTCGAAAAAAAAGCGCCCGGCCACTGACGTGGCGGGCGCTTCAAACGACCGCAGAGGGCGCGAGCCACCCTCTTGCTAGACCAACCCGGTAGTGCTCGATAGCACAAACGCAGAAAACCCGCCTCGAGCGAGGCGGGGTTTCAGGAATTTGGCGCGCCCGGGAGGATTCGAACCTCCGACCCTCTGATTCGTAGTCAGATACTCTATCCAGCTGAGCTACGGGCGCTTGGGTACAAACTGTCTATCTTCTTGCTGCGTGTCCGGCTCTGGATGGCGCGCCCGGGAGGATTCGAACCTCCGACCCTCTGATTCGTAGTCAGATACTCTATCCAGCTGAGCTACGGGCGCATATCCAAAACGTTTCACTTGCTTCATCCAAAACCACTCGGGCTTTCGATGAGTGCGGCAGTTGGCGGAGAGGGAGGGATTCGAACCCTCGATAGGGCTATAAACCCTATACTCCCTTAGCAGGGGAGCGCCTTCAGCCACTCGGCCACCTCTCCTCAACGGCACGGCGCGAATATTACCGATTATGCTGTTCGTTGTCCAGACCTAAACAGAAATTTTTTCGCGCCGGCTTCGAGTTAGCGCTTAAACGCCCTGTAGTGGGCGTGGTATAAGCCGCCATTTATTCGGGTTCGCTTTCGGTTGAGCGCTCGCGCTGGATCCGCTGATAGATCTCTTCGCGGTGCACGGCGACATCCTTGGGTGCGTTCACACCGATCCTGACTTGATTACCCTTCACACCTAACACCGTGACGGTGATCTCGTCACCGATCATCAGCGTTTCGCCTACGCGGCGCGTTAGGATGAGCATGGCTGATCTCCTTCTCAGACGTTTGTACAACGGTTCGTGTCCGCCAGAGGCGTCACCGCCGCCTATTATGCGGCAAAGCGACACGCGTCACCAACGACTGTTGCCTCTGGCGCCTTGACACTCGAACCTTCCGTTGCAAGTTAGCTCACCACCCAAGGCAGCAAGTTATCTCTTAGCGTAGAAGGTTTAGAGCACAAATGTTATTCGGATTCTATATTCGTCTTGTCCAGTCCGAACGCCTTGTGCAGCGCGTTGACGGCCAGTTCCATGTGCTTTTCGTCGATGACCACGGAAATCTTGATTTCCGAGGTGGAGACCATGCGGATGTTGACGTTCTCGTCGGCGAGCACGCGGAACATCTTGGACGCCACGCCCGCATGTGAGCGCATGCCCACGCCGACCAGCGAGACCTTGGCGATGTTGTCGTCGCCGCGAAGCTCGCCGCCGCCGAGATCCGGGATCACGCTCTCTTCCAGAAGGCGCTTGGTGGCCTTGTAGTCGCCCTTGGCGACGGTGAAGGTGAAGTCGGTGTAGTCGCCGGCGGGCGCGACGTTCTGCACGATCATGTCGACTTCGATGTTGGCATCGGCGATGGGGCCGAGAATGCGCGAGGCGACACCGGGTACGTCCGGGGTGTGCAACAGCGTCAGCTTGGCTTCGTTCTTGGTGAAGGCGATACCGGAGATCAGCGGTTCTTCCATGGAGTCCTCGTCTTGGTCAGAGTCTGCAACAATCAGGGTGCCGGGGCCGTCTTGGAAGCTCGACAGCACCCGGAGGGGAACGTTGTACTTGCCGGCGAATTCCACCGCGCGGATCTGCAGCACCTTGGAGCCGAGGCTCGCAAGCTCGAGCATCTCCTCGACGGTGATGCTTTCCAGGCGCTGGGCCTTCGAGCACACCCGCGGGTCGGTGGTGTAGACACCGTCGACATCGGTATAGATCTGGCACTCGTCGGCATTGAGCGCGGCGGCGAGCGCAACACCGGTGGTATCCGAGCCACCGCGGCCGAGCGTGGTGATGTTGCCGTTCTCGTCCACGCCTTGAAAGCCCGCCACCACCACGACCTTGCCCGCGTCCAGATCGGCCTTCAGGTCATCGGTCTCGATACGCTGGATACGCGCCTTGGTGTAGGCGCTGTCGGTGTGGATACCCACCTGGGCGCCGGTATGGGAAGTGGCGCTGACGCCAAGCTGCTGAAGCGCCATGGCCAGC
Source organism: Halomonas sp. 707D4 (assembly GCF_024158685.1). NCBI lineage: Bacteria > Pseudomonadati > Pseudomonadota > Gammaproteobacteria > Oceanospirillales > Halomonadaceae > Halomonas > Halomonas sp. 707D4. The sequence goes on from NZ_JAMZBD010000332.1 coordinate 2,647, forward strand.
AGCGAAATGGTCACCTGCTCGCCGGTGGAGAGCAGCATGTCCATCTCGCGCGGAGCCGGGTCCTCGTTCAGGGCGTGGGCCATGTCGGTCAGGCGGTTGGTCTCGCCGCTCATGGCGGAGACGACCACCACCACCTGGTGGCCCTGGTCGCGAAAGCCTTTCACCTTTTCCGCCACGGCCTTGATGCGATCGACGGAACCTACCGAGGTGCCGCCGAACTTTTGTACGTATAGTGCCATATGCCGGTTTCCCTATGCGTTCGGAGTCAAAGGATCGATCGAGGGCGGCGAGCCCTGCAGGCCATCATGGCCACGCCGCTTCCCGACCGGATAATAAAAGGCCGATGGCACAGGATGCCATCGGCCGTCGCCTCAGCGAAGCGTGTTTTCGAGCCAGGCCGGAACGCCTTTCAGCGCTTCCGGCAGGGCCTCGGGACGGCTGCCGCCGGCCTGGGCCATATCGGCCCGACCGCCCCCTTTCCCGCCCACCTGGGCGGCCACGAAGTTGACCAGCTCACCGGCCTTGACCCGATCGGTCAGATCGTCGGTGACACCGGCGATCAGGCTCACCTTGCCCGCTGCCTGATCGGCCACCGCCAGCAGGATCACGCCGGAGCCGAGCTTCTGCTTGAGCTGGTCGAGCATGCCGCGCAGGTCCTTGCCGGAGACGCCTTCGAGCTGGGTGGCCAGAAGCGTCACCCCGGCGATCTCCTGGGCATGACCGAGCATGTCGCTGCCGGCCACGCTTGCGAGCTTCGCCTTGAGCTGTTCGAGCTCCTTCTCGAGGCTGCGATTGCGCTCGAACAGCGACTCGACGCGCGCCTCGACCTGTTCGGGCTTCGCCTTCAGCCGCGCGCCCAGACGCCCGAGCGTGGCCTCCTGCTGCTTGAAGTACGCCAGCGCGTTCTCGCCGGTGATCGCCTCGATCCGTCGAACGCCGGCGGCAGTACCCGCTTCACTGACGATATGGA
>NZ_JAMZBD010000333.1:0-3568 GCF_024158685.1 Halomonas sp. 707D4
CCCGCAGGCGCTGCAGGCGAGTCGCGACAACGCCGAGCGCAACCAGATCGCCGCCGACCGGCTAGCGCTCTACTACCCGGAGCAGCTCTCACCCGGCAATGGCTACAGGGTGGTCACCGCCAACATCCTGGCAGGCCCTCTGGTCGAGCTCGCGCCCACCATCGCCGGTTACGTGGCACCGAAGGGCCTCATTGCGCTGTCGGGCATTCTGGCCAACCAGGCCGACGAGGTGACGAAGGCCTACGAAGCCCAGGGCCTGGTCGTCGACGAGCCGGTGCTGCGCGAAGGCTGGGTACGGCTGACCGCACGGCGTCCGGGTTAATCCGGTCATCGGGCTTCACCCTACTTGCAAGTAGGCGTATCATACGCCCCCTTGCGACCCCACCCCCGTTCGACACTTGATCTGCCATGACATTATCGACCCTTGAGCTTGCGACCATCGGGCCTTATCGACTCCAGAGCCCGGTGATGCTGGCGCCGATGGCCGGCGTCACCGACCGTCCCTTTCGGCGGCTCTGCCGGCGGCTGGGCGCGGGCTGGGTGGTGGGCGAAATGGTCACCTCGGACCCGTCGCTGTGGCATACCCGCAAGTCCCGGCTGCGCATGGATCATGCCGGCGAGCCCTCGCCGCGGGTGGTGCAGATCGCCGGCGGCGACGCCGAGATGCTGGCCACCGCCGCCCGACTCAATGCCGAGCTCGGCGCCCAGGTGATCGACATCAACATGGGCTGCCCCGCCAAGAAGGTGTGCAACAAGGCCGCAGGCTCGGCGTTGATGCGCGACGAGGCGCTGGTGGCAGAGATTCTCGAGGCCGTGGTCGGTGCCGTCGACATCCCCGTGACGCTCAAGATTCGCACCGGCTGGTGTGCAAGCTCAAATAACGCCTTGAACGTGGCGCGACTGGCCGAAGACGCCGGCATCCAGGCGCTGGCAATCCATGGTAGACACCGCGAACAGCGCTATACTGGATGTGCCGAGTACGACACCATCGCCGAGGTCAAGTCGCGCCTGTCGATTCCGGTGATCGCCAATGGCGACATCACGTCGCCGGAAAAGGCCGCCTTCGTGCTGCGTCATACCGGCGCCGATGCGCTGATGGTGGGCCGCGGCGCCCAGGGCAATCCCTGGATCTTCGAGCAGATCACCCACTACCTGGCCCACGGCGAGCATCTCGCGCCGCCGTCGCTCGAGACGCGCCACCGGGTTCTCGAGGAGCATCTGCGAGCCCTTCACGCTTTCTATGGCGAGGTGATGGGCGTGCGCATCGCGCGCAAGCACCTGGGCTGGTATCTCGACGAGGATGCGCGCTTCGCGCCCCCCGGCCGCAAGGCATTAAAACAACAATTCAATGCGTTGAGCACGCCCCAGGCACAGCTTGAATGGATCGACGACGCGATGACGCCTGACGCCGCTGCGCGACTGCTAGACAAAGGAAGCCATGCCGCATGAACGAACGTTTTACGATGGAAAGCGCCCCGGTGCTCGACGCGGCCTCCTCGTCCGCCCACGAGCCGCCCCAGCCGCTTCGAGAAGCCGTCGAAGCCGCGATGCGCCGCTACTTCGAGCATCTCGATGGCAGTCAGGCCAGCGACCTGTACGCCATGGTGATGGCCGAAGTGGAGGCGCCGCTTCTGGCCTGCGTCATGGATCACACCGACGGCAACCAGACCCGGGCCGCGGACGTGCTGGGCCTGAACCGCGGCACCCTGCGCAAGAAATTGAAGCAGTATGGACTTATCAGTGACGCCCCTTGAGTGGGGCGTCGTCGTTTTCACCCCTTGAGTTTCACGAGCACTTTATGTCTGACACCCCCCATACCCCCGTTCGCCGCGCGCTGCTGAGCGTCTCCGACAAGACCGGCATCGTCGACTTCGCCAAAGGCCTTCGCGAGCAGGGCGTCGAGCTGCTCTCCACCGGCGGCACCTTCCGGCTTTTGAAGGAGAACGCCATCGAGGTGCAGGAAGTCTCCGAGCACACGGGCTTTCCGGAGATCATGGACGGTCGCGTCAAGACCCTGCATCCCAAGATTCACGGCGGCATCCTCGCCCGGCGCGGCCAGGACGACGCGGTGATGGCCGAGAACGACATCACGCCGATCGACATGGTGGTGGTGAACCTCTACCCCTTCGAGGCGACCGTCGCCAAGGATGACTGCACCCTTGCGGACGCCATCGAGAACATCGACATCGGCGGCCCGACCATGGTGCGCGCCTGCGCCAAGAACCACGCCTACACCACCATCGTCGTCAATACCGCCGACTACGCCCGGGTGCTGGGCGAGATGGCGTCTCAGGATGGCGCGGTAAGCCAGGCCACGCGCTTCGATCTCGCCGTGAAGGCTTTCGAGCATACCGCCGCTTATGACGGTGCCATCGCCAACTACCTGGGTCGCAAGGTCAGCGACAGCAATGCCCGCTTTGCGCGTACCTTCAACCTGCAGCTCGAGAAGAAGCAGGACATGCGCTACGGCGAGAACCCGCACCAGCAGGCGGCCTTCTACGTCGAGCCCGACGCTTTTGATGCAAGTGTCGCCACGGCGGTGATTCGCCAGGGCAAGCCGCTCTCGTTCAACAACGTCGCTGATACCGATGCGGCTTTCGAGACCGTCAAGGCATTCACCGAGACCGCCTGCGTGATCGTCAAGCACGCCAACCCCTGCGGCGTGGCGGTGGGTGAAACGGCCCTTGAGGCCTACGACAAGGCCTTCGCCACCGACCCGACCAGCGCCTTCGGCGGCATCATTGCCTTCAACGTGGCGCTCGACGCCGACACCGCGCGCGCCATCGTTGATCGCCAGTTCGTCGAAGTGATCATCGCCCCGGGCATCGATGATGCAGCCGCCGCCATCGTGGCCGAGAAGAAGAACGTGCGACTGCTGGAAACACCGGCGCTTTCCGGTACGGCCAACGCAGCAGCCCTTGACTTCAAGCGCGTCAACGGCGGTCTGCTGGTCCAGGAGCAGGACCAGGGCATGGTGACGCGAGACGCTCTCACCGTGGTGAGCAAGCGCGCGCCGAGCGAACAGGAGCTCAATGATCTGCTGTTCGCCTGGAAGGTGGCGAAGTTCGTCAAGTCCAACGCCATCGTCTACGCCAAGGCCGGCCAGACCATCGGCGTGGGCGCGGGGCAAATGAGCCGCGTCTACTCCGCCCGGATCGCCGGCATCAAGGCCGAGGACGAAGGCCTGACGGTGCCCGGGTCCGTCATGGCGTCCGACGCCTTCTTCCCCTTCCGCGACGGCATCGACGCGGCGGCGAAAGCGGGCATCACCGCGGTCATCCAGCCCGGCGGCTCCATGCGCGATCAGGAAGTGATCGACGCCGCCGACGAGGCCGGCATCGCCATGGTGTTCACCGGCATGCGCCACTTCCGCCACTGACGGCGTAGCCCGCGGGTAAAGCGCACGCAAGAGAAAGGCCCAGGCAGATGCCTGGGCCTTTCTCGTTTCAATGTCGAAGGGCGATCAACTGCCCAGGTCGAGGCACAGGTACTTGGTCTCCAGGTATTCCTCGATGCCCTGATGGCCGCCCTCGCGGCCAAGCCCCGAGGCCTTCACCCCGCCGAAGGG
>NZ_JAMZBD010000334.1:0-3563 GCF_024158685.1 Halomonas sp. 707D4
CGGTTACCTGTTCGGGCAGTACAAGCGGCTGACGGGACGTTACGAAGGCGTGCTGACCGGCAAGGGCCTTTCCTGGGGAGGCTCATTGGGCCGCAAGGAGGCCACGGGGTATGGGGCCGTCTACTTTGCCCAGAACATGCTGGCCGACCGGGGCGAAACCCTCGAAGACAAGACGTGCCTGGTCTCCGGTGCCGGCAACGTGGCCATCTATACCATCGAGAAACTTCTGGAGCTCGGCGCTCGGCCCGTTACCTGCAGCGACTCCCAAGGCATGATTCATGATGCGGAAGGCATCGATATCGCGCTGCTCAAGGAGTTGAAGGAGCGTCGCCGGGGTAGCTTGGAGGAGTACCTAGGCCAGCGCCCGCAAGCGCACTACATTCCCGCACGCGATTACCCGATGAATGGCCATTCGGTGTGGCACATCAAGGCAGACGCCGCCTTCCCTTGCGCGACCCAGAACGAGCTCACCCTGGAAGATGCCGAAGTGATGCTGGCTCACGGCGTGCGTTGTGTCAGCGAAGGGGCCAACATGCCATCGACCAAGGAAGCGGTGGAGCTTTTCCTGGAGGCCGGCATCGCCTACGGACCCGGCAAGGCGGCCAATGCCGGTGGCGTGGCCACCAGCCAGCTGGAAATGGCCCAGAATAGCGCCATGGAGCAGTGGCCTCTCGAGAAAGTCGATGAGAAGCTTCAATGCATCATGGCGGACATCTACCGTCAATGCGCCGAGACCGCCGCCGAGTTCGGCGACGCCGGAAACCTGGTACTGGGCGCCAACATCGCGGGCTTTCGCAAGGTGGCGGATGCGATGATCGACCAGGGCGTGATGTAGACGCCCTCACGCCGGCGAATACATCGCGCGGCCTGAACAGAGGGTCTCTCCCTTCGGGGAGGGGCTTTTTTGCGTGGGTGGCCGTTGCCACCTATCGGTTTATTGAACAGGCGGTATTTCTTGAGTTGCTTTACCTGGAGAAAAGACATGGAGCAACGCCCACCCATCATCATCAATCGTCTGGACGCCGAGCGCCTTCAACGCTTGATCGACAACGCCCTGCCCCATGAGCAGGCGGTAGCGAATCTTCTGGAAGAGGAGCTGACCCGGGGCGAGGTGCTGGACCCGGAAGACATCCCGGATAACGTCGTCAGCATGAACAGCCGTCTTCGTTTTACGGATCTGACCCACGGACGCGAGATGGTCCGCACTCTCGTCTACCCGCACGCCCTGGAGAGCGTTGACGATGCCATTTCGGTCATGGCCCCGGTGGGGGCGGGCCTGATCGGCCTCAAGGTGGGCGATGTGATTACCTGGCCGCTTCCGAACCACACCACGGTGGACCTGCGCATAGACGCCATTTACTGGCAACCCGAACGCGAGAAACAGTACCACCGCTGATCATGTGCTGAAGGGCGGCACGCGCCGCCCTTCAGAGTCAACGCGCCAAGCGCTCTAGATATCGAATCCCGCTTCGCGGGCAAGCGTGGTATTGGCTTGCAGCCAGCCTTCGATGTGGCCGCAGTCGAAGGTGCGACCGCGCATGCGGAAGGCCTGGACGGTCTGGCCTTCCTGCATCAGGCGGTCGATGGCGTCGGTGAGCTGGATTTCGTTGCCGGCGCCAGGGGCCTGATCGTGAAGAAGCTCCATGATGCGGTACGGCAGCACGTAGCGGCCGATGACCGACAGGCGCGACGGGGCATCTTCCGGTTTGGGTTTCTCGACCACGCCGCGCATGTCGGCGCTTTCACCGGCCTGGGGTTCGTCGCAATCGACGATGCCGTAACGGTACACTTCGTCCTCGGGCACCGCTTCCACCATGATCTGCGAAGCGTTGTTGGCATCCCAGCGCTTCACCATGTCGCCCAGGTCGCAGCCCTGGCCTTGCGGCTGGGGCTTCACCAGCACGTCCGGCAGGATGACGGCGAAGGGCTCGTTCTGGTCCAGCAGATGGGCGGCGCAGTAGATGGCGTGGCCCAGGCCCTTGGCGTTGGGCTGGCGCACGCTGGTGACCTTGAGTCGAGGCGGCGCGATGGCCGAGAGGGTTTCCAGCAGCGCATCCTTGCCCTTGGTGGCCAGCGAATGCTCGAGCTCGAAATGCGCATCGAAGTGATCCTCGATGGCCGACTTGCCCGTGCGGGTGACGAGGATGATCTCGTCGATGCCGGCCGCCAGGGCCTCCTCGACCACGTGCTGGATCAGCGGGCGATCCACCACCGGCACCATCTCCTTGGGAATCGCCTTGCTGATGGGCAGAAGGCGTGTACCGAAACCCGCCACCGGAATGATGGCCTTACGGACCTGAGTCATTGAATCATCCTTTGTCATGCAACGTCTTCGCGTCATCTGTCATGGCGAGCGGTCACTGCCGCCACGCCTGAATCTTTTCGAGCAGTGCCCCGGTGCTGGGGTCGAACACCGTGGGCGTATCCACCGGCTCGCCTTCGAGCTGCTGATAAAGGCTGGTGGCGAGCTTCTTGCCCAGCTCCACCCCGGGCTGATCGAAGGGGTTCACGTTCCACAGCACCGACTGCACGAATACCTTGTGTTCGTAAAGCGCCAGCAGCGCGCCGATGCTCCAGGCATCCAGACGCTGCATCAAGATGACGCTGTTGGGCTGGTTGCCGCGGTAGCCCTGGGCCATTTGCCCGCGCGAGACCGCCGGGATCGCGTCGTCACCGAGCGCGAACAGCTGGGACTGCGCCAGGCAGTTGGCGAGCGTCAAATGCTCCTGTGCGTTCAGGGTATCGGCCAGCGGCCCTTCGATGCCATGCTCGCGGCTGGCCACGGCGATGAAATCCGCGCTGACCGTATGGCTGCCCTGATGCAATAGCTGATAGAACGCGTGCTGGGCATTGGGGCCGACATCGCCCCAGATGATCGGGCAGGTGGCGTGGGGCACGAGCTTATGATCGAGCCCCACGCTCTTGCCGTTGGACTCCATTTCCAGCTGCTGGAGGTATGCCGGCACGCTCGCCATACGCGCATCGTAAGGCAGCACCGCGTGGGTGGCGATATTCAGAAACTGCGAATTCCACGCCCCGATGACGGCCATGAGCACCGGCACGTTCTCCTGGAGCGGCGCGGCCAGAAAGTGCTTATCGATAGCGTGGGCGCCTTCGAGCAGCTCGTCGAACGTCTTCATGCCGAGCTGCATGGCGACACTCACCCCGATGGGCGACCAGATCGAGAAGCGCCCGCCGATCCACTCCTTGAACTCGAGCTGGTGCGCCTCGGGAATGCCGAATTCGGTCATCTTGTCCGCGCGGGTGGACACGCCGATGAGCTGATGGCCGCACAGCGTCTGAACGTCGATCTCCAGCGCTTCGCTCAGCCAGGTGAGCGCCGTTTTCACGTTGAACTGGGTGTCGGCGGTAGTGAACGACTTGGAGGCCAGCACCAGCAGCGTGGTTTCCGGGTTCAGCCGCTCGATCAGCGGCAGCAGCTGGGCGCCGTCCATGCTGGACACGTAGTGCACGCCCACGTGCTGCTGGCTAGGGCATTGGCCCAGGGTTTCGCTGATGAGCTTGGGGCCAAGATCCGAGCCGCCCACGCCGATGTGCACCAC
>NZ_JAMZBD010000335.1:0-3562 GCF_024158685.1 Halomonas sp. 707D4
GGTGATAATGGTGCAGCACGTTAAGTCTTAAAAAAGAACTCTCATATGTATTATATTTGATACATTTTTATGTCTACCCTGTGGGCGGCGTCAAGTGCAGCGTGAATTTTTTACAAGACGTGGGAGAGAGCAGATGGGCCAGGGAGTGAGTCAGCGTCATGGCAGCGCAGTAGGGGGAACGAAGTCGCATCGCATCTATCTGCTGCTCAAGGATGCCATCCTGAGTGGGCGGCTGTCCGCGGGCGACAAGCTGCCCGGCGAGAACAAGCTGGCCGAGCAGCATGGCGTCTCGAGGGTGACGGTACGCCGCGCCATTCAAGCGCTGGATGCGGCGGGGCTGGTGCGGCGCCAGGCCGGGGTGGGTACGGTGGTACTCGAGCAGCCGCTCGATGCCACGGTGATGACGGCCAGCGTCTCGAATCTGATGCCCAACATGCGCAAGATGAGCCAGGCCTCCCAGGTACGGCTTCTGGAGTTCGGCTACGGGCCGCCGCCTGCGCCGGTGGGCGAGCGTCTGGGCATGGCCCCGGGCAGCCGGGCACAACGCTCGGTGCGCGTGCGCATGATCGACGAGAAGCCGTTCTCTTATCTGGTGACTCACGTGCCCGAGTCCATCGCGCTGCATTACGACGAGATGGATCTGGCCAATACGCCTTTGTTCGAACTGCTCGAGCGCAGCGGCGTCAAGGTGGACCATGCTTCCCAGTCCATTTCCGCCACCCTGGCCGGCCACGAGATCGCCCAGGCGCTCGAGGTATCGGTGGGCTCTCCTCTGATCGCGCTGACCCGCGTGGTCTTCGACGAACAGGGCCGGGGCGTCGAGCATCTCGAGGCGTTCTATCGCCCCGACCGCTACCGGTTCCAGATCGACCTGGAGCGCAACGGCGACGACAGCTCGCGCTACTGGGAGCCGAGAGTCGGGAGCACACCCACCGATGGCGTGTCGTGATGCGCTCCATATGTATTAAATTTGATACAGATTTAAAAAAATAAAAAATACATTTGACCCGTCGATAACAACTGCGCTAGTTGTATGGGGTGACAGGAGAAGAGCCCTATCTCCTCGACAGGCCCAACGATACGCCAATATCAATAAAAGCGTGCCCGCAGCGGCACAGGCCGGGACAGCGAACGATGAGTACCCCGACAACGCTATTCGACAAGGTGTGGCGCGCCCACGAGGTGCACCGCAGCGAGAGCGGCCAGAGCCTTCTATGGGTCGACCGCCACTTCGTGCACGAAGGCTCCTTTCACGCCTTCAACAAGCTGGCCGAGCGTGAACTGCCCGTGGCGCGGCCCGCGCTGACCTTCGGCATCGCCGATCATTACGTGCCGACCCGGTCACGAAGCCTCGAGCAGGTCGACGATGCCAAGGTGCGCTCGATGATCGAGCAGCTCAGCGACAACACCCAGCGCCACGGCGTGACCCTTTTCGGTCTCGACGACCCGCGCCAGGGCATCGTCCACGTCATGGGGCCGGAGCAGGGGCTGACCCTGCCGGGGCTGATCATGGTCTGCGGCGACAGCCATACCGCGACCCATGGCGCCTTCGGCAGCATCGCCTTCGGCATCGGCGCCTCGGAAGTGGCCCACGTGCTGGCCACCCAGACACTCTGGCAGACCAGGCCCAAGGTGATGCGCATCACCCTCGAGGGGCGTCTTGACCCCGGCGTGACCGCCAAGGACATCGCCTTGACCTGGATCGCCCGGCTGGGCGCCGACGGCGCTCGTGGCTATGCCATCGAGTACGCCGGGGAGGCGATTCGCGCACTCTCCATGGAAGCGCGACTCACCCTTTGCAACCTCTCCATCGAAGGCGGCGGGCGCTGTGGCATGATCGCCCCGGACCAGACCACCTTCGACTACCTGAAGGATCGCCCTTATAGCCCTCGAGGCGAGGCGTTCATCGAGGCCTGTGCCTACTGGTCCACGCTTTCGAGCGACCCCGGCGCCACCTTCGATCTCGAGATCGTGATCGATGCCGCCGAGATCGTTCCGACCGTGACCTGGGGCGTCTCCCCGGAGGAGGCGCTGCCGATCGACCGCTGCGTGCCGGTACCCGACGAAAGCGACGACCGAGCCAAGGCGCGCCAGATTCGCGACAGCCTCGATTACATGGGGCTCACGCCCGGACAGAAGCTGACCGACATCGCCATCGACCGGGTCTTCATCGGGTCCTGCACCAATGCACGAATCGAGGATCTGCGCGCGGCGGCGGCGGTGTTGAGCGGGCGCAAGAGCCGGGTGCCGGGGATCGTGTCCCCGGGCTCCACCCAGGTGAAGCGCCAGGCCGAGGCCGAAGGGCTCGATCGTATCTTCGTCGAGGCGGGGCTCGAGTGGCGCCACTCGGGCTGCTCCATGTGCGTGGGAATGAACGGCGACATGGTACCCAAGGGCGAGCGCTGCGCCTCCACCACCAATCGCAACTTCAAGGGTCGCCAGGGGCCGGGCGCACGCACCCATCTGATGTCGCCGGCCATGGTGGCTGCCGCCGCCGTGGAAGGCCGGTTGAGCGACGTGCGCGCGCTGGTCGCGACGAGTCCATCCTCGGGAGACACCCCATGAAGCCCCTCGATATTCTGACCGCCCCGGGGATCGGTCTGCCCGCGGCCAACGTGGATACGGATCAACTGATTCCCGCCCGCTTCATGAAGGAGCCGCGAAGCGTGGGCTACGGGCAGTTTCTGCTGTTCGATGTGCGCAGGGATGCCCAGGGCGAACTCGATGCGGACTTCGCCCTCAACAAGCCCGGCGCCGAGCGCGCCGAAGTACTGGTGAGCCGGCGCAACTTCGGCGCGGGCTCCTCCCGGGAGGCGGCGGTCTACGCCCTGGTCGATGGCGGTTTTCGCTGCGTGATCGCCCCGAGCTTCGGCGATATCTTCGCCTCCAACGCGGTCAACAACGGCCTGCTGCCGGCGGTAGTGGAAGAGGACGACGCCGAGCGGCTGCTCGCGGTGCTGGCGGACGTTCAGGACATCAAGATCGACCTGGTCGAGCAGCGCCTTCGCGTCGCGGAAGTCGAGGTCGGGTTCAGCATCAATCCGGTATGGCGCACCAAGCTACTCAACGGCTGGGACGACATCGACATGACCCGCCAGCATCAAGGCGAGATCGACGCGTTCGCCACGCGCTACGCCGAGCGGTTTCCCTGGGCGCGGGCGCCCGGCGCCGAGCTGATCGGCAAGGGGTGAGCGACACGGCAAACGGCCCCCGGTTCCATCGACGGGTCCGTTTTCATCGATAAAAAATCACGCAAACAAGAAGCTACACAGACAAGAAGCCATACAGACAAGAAGCCATACAGACAAGAAGCCATACAGACAAGAAATGCACGCCTTTTGCGATATCACGACAACAAGCGCTTTCAAAGACAACATCGTGCAGGAGAGACCCTTCATGAAAAGAACAACCCTCACTCTCGGCGTGCTGACGGCGCTGGGCGCTACCCAGGCCTTCGCCCTCGACCAGATCACGGCGGTTCACGCCTTCCCCCCGTCGCTGATCTACACCCAGAGCTTTCTCGAGTTCGTGGACAAGGTGAACGAGCGCGGTGAAGGAGTGG
>NZ_JAMZBD010000336.1:0-3541 GCF_024158685.1 Halomonas sp. 707D4
GAAAGATCACACTTGAGCGCCTCCGGGAGCGAGGCGAGGCGAACCCGCACGCCGCAGTTCATCGGGCACGCCTGGCGCAGCGCGGTGAAGCCGCTGTGCATCTCGGCGCAGGCCGAACGCGCCCAGGCCCTCGTCGAGCGCGCCTTCGGCCATACGCCGGCGTGGCTCTCGGCCAGGTATTCGATGATCGCCAGCGAATCCCATACGGCTTCCTCCACGTCGCCGTTGACCTCGACCAGGCAGGGCACCAAGCCCGAAGGCGAGAAGCGCAGGAAGGTATCGTGACTTGCGCCGCTGCCGCCCTCGAAGGGCATGAGGCGCTCGTTGAAGGGAATCTCCAGCGCCGTCATCAGCACCCAAGGCCGCAGCGACCAGGAGGAGTAGTTCTTGTTGGCGATATAGAGATCGAACATCGAGGTTTCCCTGACCTTAAAGAAAATGTGTCCGAGGAGCACCGCCTACCGAAAGTCGGGCTTGCGCTTCTCCACGAACGCGCTCATGCCCTCTTTCTGCTCGTCGCCGGCAAAGCAGAAGGCGAACAGGCTGGTCTCGAGCGCCAGGGCACTGTCGAGATCCTGATTCATGCCGTCGTGGACCGCCTGCTTGGCGGCGCGGACCGCCTGGCGGCCGTTGCCTTGAAGCTGCTTCTTGAGCGTCTCGGCGTAGGCGGCAAGCTCTTCCTGGGGCATCACCTGATTGACCAGCCCGATGCGCAGCGCCTCCTGGGCATCGATCTTGCGCCCGGTGGTGACGAGATCGAGCGCCATGGCCGGGCCGACCCGGCGCGGCAGGCGCTGGGTGCCGCCGAACCCGGGAATCACGCCGAGCAGCACTTCCGGCTGGCCGAATACCGCGTTGTCGCTGGCCACCGCCCAGTCGCAGGCCAGCGCCAGCTCGCAGCCGCCGCCCAGGCAGAAGCCGTTGACCAGCGCCACTACCGGCACCGGAAGCTGCTCCAGGCGCTTGATGGTACGCAGTGCCTGGGCGGCGAAAGCGCGCGCCTGCTCCGGCGTCTTGTCACGCATCTCGGTGATGTCCGCTCCGGCCACGAAGGCTTTCTCGCCGGCGCCGGTGACGAGCACCGCGCGAAGATCCGCCTGCTTTTCGAGGTCGGCCAGATGACTCTCCAGCGCCGTGAGCACGTCGCTGTTCAAGGCGTTGAGCGCCTTGGGCCGCTGGAGGGTCAGCGTCACCACGCCGGCATCGTCGGATCGCTTGATCACTGCATCGCTCATGAGGGGCTCCTTTGTCGTTGTAATGAGACGTTATGGCTGGAGGGAGAAGTCGTCAAGACACTGGGTGCCCGCCTCGATCACCGCGCGCTGGGCGCGCCCCACGGGCAGCCACTGGGTCAGGGCGTAGCGGGCGCTGGCGAGCTTGGTGCGATAGAAAGGGTCTTGCCCGTCGGCGCGGTGGGCCTTGAGCGCCGCCTCGCCCATCTGCCAGGCGCACAGCACGTGGCCGGCCAGGCTCAGAAACGGCGTGGCGTAGGCCTGGATGGCGTCGCTGCCGCGCTCTGGGTCCGCACCCTGCGCCAGCACCTGCGCCATGGCCGCGCGCAGATCCGCCGCGCCGGCGTCGAGCGCGGCGCCAAGGGCCGCCAGGGCGGGTTCGTCGCGAAGCGCTCGGGCGGTCTGCTCGGCATGCTCGATCAGGCGAGTGAGGGCGGCGCCCTGGTCGCGCTGCAGCTTGCGCCCGGCGAGATCCAGCGCCTGGATGCCGTTGGTGCCTTCGTAGATCGGGGCGATGCGCGCGTCGCGCAGAAGCTGGGCCGCCCCGGTCTCCTCCACGTAGCCCATGCCGCCGTGCACCTGAATGCCCAGGGAGGCGATCTCGACGGCCTGGTCGGTGGAGAACCCCTTGACCACGGGAATCAGCACGTCGACCAGCGCCTGGGCGGCATCGCGCTCTTGCGGTTCGCCGTGGCGGGCGATATCGAGCTGGCTGGCGCAGAAGAGCGCCAGCGAGCGCAGCGCGTCGGTGCGCGCACGCATGGAGAGCAGCATGCGTTTGACGTCGAGGTGTTCGGCGATGGTGGCGGACGCCCCGCCCCGAGCCTTGGAGAGGCGCCCCTGCACGCGTTCGCGGGCATAGGCCGCCGCGTGCTGGCAGGCGCGCTCGGCAACGCCAATGCCCTGGATACCGACCTTGTGGCGCGCCTCGTTCATCATGGTGAACATGTGGTTGAGCCCGCGCCCCTGTTCGCCGACCAGATAGCCGACCGCCCCGCCCTGCTCGCCGAAACTCAGCGTGCAGGTGGGCGAGCCGTGAATGCCCAGCTTGTGCTCGAGGGAGGCGCAGACCACGTCGTTGCGCTCGCCGAGCGCGCCGCTGTCGTCGACCAGGAACTTGGGGACCAGAAACAGCGAGATGCCCCTGTTGCCCTCGGCGGCTTCGGGCGTGCGTGCCAGCACCAGATGGACGATGTTCTCGGCGGCGTCGTGCTCGCCCCAGGTGATGTAGATCTTCTGGCCGGTGATGCGGTAGTGATCGCCCTCGGGAACGGCCCGGGTACGCACCTGGGAGAGATCCGAGCCGGCCTGGGGTTCGGTGAGGTTCATGGTGCCGGTCCAGCGCCCTTCGACCAGCGCCGGCAGGTAGGTGGCCTTGAGCGCGGGGCTGCCGCGATGGGCCAGCGCCTCGATGGCGCCGGCGGTGAGCATGGGGCAGAGCCCGAGCGCCATGTTGGCGCCGTGAAGCATCTCCTGGACGGCGCTCGCCACCACTTCCGGCAGGTTCTGACCACCCAGCGCTTCACTCACGCCGATGCCGTTCCAGCCGCCTTCGACGTAGGCGCGGTAGGCGTCGGCGAAGCCCTGCGACGTGGTGACGCTGCCATCGGTATGACGCCTGGTACCCTGCTGATCGCCGATGCGGTTCAGGGGGCCCCAGACGTCGCCGGCGAGCTTCGCGGCTTCCTCGAGCACCGCCTCGATGAGCTCCGGCGTGGTCTCTTCGAAAGCGGGCAGCGAGAGCGAGGCGTGACCCAGCACCTCTTCGAGAACGAAACGCAGATCGCGTACCGGCGCGGCATAATCCTTCATGGCATCCCCCTGGTCTGAACTGAGTGACGAGATCAACGCGTCATCGGTATCGGGGCATGGTAATCAAACGCGCGTTTGCATTCCATTCGTCCAAGGTATCAGGGCAGATAGCCTCAGTGGCGGCGAATGTCGACGCCTTCGACATCGTCGTAGTAGGTGATGTGGGTCTCGTCCTCGGCGGGCGGGCCGACCACGGGCTCAGCCACCTCGACCTCCGGCACCACGTTGGAGAGATCTTCCAGGTGCTCGTGCTCCAGCGCCCCCTGTACCAGCTCCTCGGTGACCACGAGTTCGGCGCCGGCGGCGGACATGGGCATGGTCGCCGTGAACGGCGCCACCGGCAGCGGCGCCGGGCGCACGCTGCGCCGCCAGCCGAAGAACAGCAGGAAGAACAGGCTCAGCGCCCCGAAGGACCAGAACAGGCCCGCATCGCCGACCGCGGTCATCACCGGCGAGATCAGCAGCGGGCTGATCGTCGCGCCGATGGAGTTGATCAA
>NZ_JAMZBD010000337.1:0-3502 GCF_024158685.1 Halomonas sp. 707D4
GATGACGACCGCCCCCAGCGGCGCTCCGACGCTGACGTTGCCCGCGCCATCGGTCTGGCGCACGCGGATGTCGCCAGCGGCGTAGTCGCCCTCCGGCAGCGTGAAGCTCTCACCGGTACCGGGCACCCAGGTTTGGCCGCCGTCCAGGGTATATTCCCAGGTGGCGCCCTCCGCGATGCCGTCCACCTCGACGGTGGTTTCGCTGCTGACCGGGCCGCCCGCCCGGCTCGGGGTAGGCGCGGCGGGTGACGTGATGACGACGCTGATCGCGCCGGCCTCACCGAAGCCACTCACATTGCCCGCCACATCGAACTGGCGCACCTGGATCGCGCCGGCGGCGTAGCTGCCTGCCGGCAGGATGAAGCGCTCGCCGGCCCCCTGCAGCCAGGAGACGCCGCCGTTGAGGCTGATCTCCCAGCGAGCGCCGGGCTCGAGATTGCCGATGATCAACGTGCCGTC
Organism: Halomonas sp. 707D4; assembly: GCF_024158685.1. Classification (NCBI taxonomy): domain Bacteria; kingdom Pseudomonadati; phylum Pseudomonadota; class Gammaproteobacteria; order Oceanospirillales; family Halomonadaceae; genus Halomonas; species Halomonas sp. 707D4. Next base: position 460 of record NZ_JAMZBD010000337.1, read on the forward strand.
GGCGGTGATGCCGTCGAGGGTGCCGGTATCCACCGCCAGCGTGATCGTCGGCGCCTCGGGTACCGTGGTGTCGACGGTGACCGCGCCCAGGGTCGAGGTGCCGCTGGTGAGCCCGTCGAGGGTCTGGCGGACCAGCACCTGGCCGGCGGCGTAGGTGCCCTCCTCCAGAGTGAACGTGGTGCCGCTGCCGGTGAGCCAGTTCAGGCCACCGTCCAGGCTGTATTCCCAGGTAGCGCCGTCGATCAGCCCGGCCACCTCGACCTCGCCGTTACTGGTGATGCCATCCAGCGCCCCGGTATCCACCGCCAGGCTCAGCGTGGGCGTGGCCGGCGCTCCGGGCTGTTCCGGCGCGGTGACCTCGCGATCGACGATGATCGGGCCGAAGTCGGCCACGGGGCTTACGTTGCCCGCCACGTCGAACTGGCGCACCTGGATCACGCCGCTTGCGTAACTGCCTTCCGGCAGGGTGAAGCGATCGCCCAGCCCCTGTTGCCAGGTAACGCCTCCATCCAGGCTGAATTGCCAGACGGCGCCGGCTTCCAGACCGGTCACGAGGAGGGTGCCATCGACGGTGACGCCATCACCGGGAGTGCCGGTATCGTCAGCCAGGGTCAGGGTGGGGACGCCGGGAGGCGTGGTATCGATCACCACCGCTCCCAGGTTGACCGAGGCGCCGGCATTACCGGCCAGATCGATCTGGCGTACCCGCACGTCCCCCGCCGCGTAATCGCCCTCTGGCAACACGAAACGCTCGCCCAACCCGACCTGCCAGGTCACCCCGCCATCCAGCGAGTACTCCCAGCTCGCGCCGGGCTCGAGGCCGCTCACCTCGACGGTGCCGTCGTTGGTGATGGCACTGTCGGCCACCAGCGTCACGTTCGGCGCCGCCGGCGGGGTCAGGTCGATCACCACGCCTTCGAGAACGGCGCTGGGGCTGACGTTGCCCGCACCGTCGATCTGGCGCACCTGGATCGTGCCGGCGCCGTAGCGCCCTTCTGCCAGGGTGAAGCTGGTACCGCGCCCGCTGATCCAGGTAGCGCCGCCGTCCAGGCTGTACTCCCAGCGCGCGTTCTCTTCGATACCGCCGACGGTCACGATACCGTCATTGGTGATCTCGCCTCCCAGCAGCTCGATGACGGGCGCATCCGGCAGCGTCGTGTCCACGGTGATCGCGCCCATGCGTGCCACGTCGCTGACGTTACCCGCACCATCGGTCTGGCGCACCTGAATGGCACCGGCGGCGTAGCTGCCTTCGGGCAGGATATAGCGCTCGCCCGTGACCATGAGCCAGGTGGTACCGCCGTTCAAGCTGATTTCCCACCGGGCGCCGGTTTCCAGATTGCCCAGGCGCAGCGTGCCATCGTTGGTCAGCCCGGGGATGTCGCCATTGTCGTTGACCAGGCTCACCGTCGGCGCTTCCGGCGGGGTCGTGTCGATGGTGATCGCGCCCAAAGTCGAGGTGCCGCTGACCCGGCCGCTGGCATCGAACTGGCGCACCAAGATCTGCCCCGCTGCGTAGCTGCCCTCTGCCAGGGTGAAGCCGTTGCCCATGCCGCGCAGCCAGCTCACCCCGCCGTTCAGGCTGTACTGCCAGGTCGCTCCGAAGGCGAGTCCGCCCACCAGGATATTGCCGTCGTTGCTGATGCCATCGAGCTCGCCGCTATCGAGCTCCAGGCTCAGGCTCGGCGTTGCCGGCGCCTCGGAGTCTTCCGGCGGTGTCACCGTGAGATCGACGGTGACCGGGCCGAGCCTTGCGGCCTCGCTGCGATTGCCCGCGGCATCGACCTGACGGACCTGGACCTCACCCTCTTGGTAGGTTCCCTCCTTCAGAACGAAACGGTCGCCTGCGCCGCGCTGCCAGCTCATGCCGCTGTCGAAGCTGACTTCCCAGTAGGCGCCGGCTTCGAGATTGCCCACCACAAGGGTGCCGTCGGCGGTGATGCCATCACCGGGCGTGCCGGTATCATTGGCAAGCGTCAGCGACGGAGTGGCCGGGGCGATGGTATCGATGATCACGGCCCCCAGCGCCAGGGGCTTGCCGACGTTGCCTGCCGTATCCGTCTGGCGTACTTGAATCTGGCCGGCGGCGTACTCGCCGTCGGCAAGCTCGAACCGCGTCCCCTCTCCGGTTATCCAGGTTCGGCCGCCGTCCACGCTGATTTCCCAGGTGGCCCCGGCCTCGAGGTTGCCGATCTCGAGGATGGCCACGTTGGTGATCGCACCGCCGTCACCGAGGGTGGCGGTGGGCGCGGGCGGAGCGGTGGTATCGACGATGACCGCTTCCACCAGCGCCGGGGCACTGACGTTGCCGGCCCCATCGATCTGGCGCACCTGCACCTGGCCCGCCCCGTAGCTGCCTTCGGGCAGCACGAAGCGGTCTCCACTGACGGTCTGCCAGCTCTGACCGCGGTCCAGGCTGACCTGCCAGATGGCGCCGGGCTGCAGCCCTTCCACCGTGATGGTGCCATCACGCGTGATGTCGTCACCAAGGCGCTCGACGATGGGCGCCTGGGGAGGCTGGGTGACGACGGTCACCGCCCCCAGGGGAGTGATGGTACTGACATTGCCGGCGCCATCGGTCTGGCGCACTTGAATGGCGCCTGCCGGGTACTCGCCTTCGCCCAGCACGAAGCGGTCTCCGGTGCCCCGCTGCCAGGTGGCACCGCCGTCGAGGCTGATTTCCCAGAACGCGTTCGGGTCGAGGTTGCCGATCGCAAGCGTGCCGTCTCGTGTGATGCCATCGACGCCGCCGGTATCCACGACCAGCGTCACGCTCGGTGTCACCGGCGCGGTGAGGTCGATGGTCACCGCGCCCAGGGTGGAGGTACCACTGGTCACGCCCTCGGGGCTCGTCTGGCGCACCAGCACCTGGCCCGCCGCGTAGGTGCCTTCCGCCAGGGTGAACCCGCCGCCCTGACCCGTCTGCCAGGTGGTGCCGCCGTCCAGGCTGAACTCCCAGGTGTTGCCGGGGACCACACCGTTCACCTGCACGGCCGGGTTGGAGGTCACGCCATCGAGGCTACCGGTATCGAGTACCAGCGCC
>NZ_JAMZBD010000338.1:0-3480 GCF_024158685.1 Halomonas sp. 707D4
ACGCCGAGCGGCGCCTCGCCGAGGTCGATGCCGGTCACCTGGGCGCCGCGACGCGCCATGGATTCGCTCAGGATGCCGCCGCCACAGCCCACGTCCAGCACGCGCTTGCCGGCGAGCCCGGCGCGGGCATCGATGAAGTCCAGGCGCAGCGGGTTGATGTCGTGCAGCGGCTTGAACTCACCCTGGTCGTCCCACCACTGATCGGCAAGTGCTTCAAACTTGGCCACTTCCGCCTGGTCGACATTGTCTTTATAGCGATCTGCAGTGCTATCCTGAGATGTCGCTTGCATGGTGTCACTCCCTTTCATGAACGGCACGAGATGTCCGGGGGGCAGGCGAGCTGTGTGGATCGAATTGGTTACATTAAGCTACAAGGTGGCATCCACGCCCCGGTTTTGTATTATTGCATTCTAACCACTCCTTGAGCCAAGCGCATGAAAAGGAACGCAGGATGATTCGAAAAGCCCTGGAAATCCGGCCGTTGCACCGGGAGCGTCCTTGATGCGCGTACTTCTCTACGGCAGTGAATTGAGCACGGCCACCGCCGCCGCCGCCCTTGCCTTCGTCGGCCATCAGGTCGACTGGCTTCTGCACGAGGAAACGCCCTGGACGGTGCTCTCGACGCTGGACTGGCTGCGCCGCGAGCCGGAGCTGCTACACCACCTCGAACAGGGTATCAGCCAGAACACCCTGCGCCTGATCGAGCGGCTCGACGAGGCGGCGCCGATGGACGTGGTGTGGCTTGCCCTGTCGCCGAGCCAGCGCCCGGCGGCGAAGGCGCTGCTTGGCCATGCGCTGTTCAAGACTCACCGGGTGGTGCTGGTCAACAACTCGACCTTTCCCGTGGGCGATACCGAGCGGCTGCACGCCTTGATGGGCGAGCAGCACAGCAGCGTCGCGCTGCCGGACACCCTGGAGGAGGGCCGTGCCTGGGAGGCCTTCACCCGGCCCACGCGCTGGCTGATGGGCTGCGACGACGCCCAAGGCGAGCAGGTGTTGCGCGAGTTGCTGCGCGCCTTCAACCGCCGCCAGGACGTCTTCCAGTCGATGCCGCGCCGCGCCGCGGAGCTCACCAAGCTCGCCATCAACGGCATGCTCGCCACGCGCATCAGCTACATGAACGAGATCGCGGGCCTGGCGGATACCCTGGGGGTCGATGTTGAGCACGTGCGCCAGGGCATGGGGGCAGACACGCGCATCGGCTTCGAGTACCTCTACCCGGGCTGCGGGTTCGGCGGCCCGAACTTCTCGCGCGATCTGATGCGTCTGGCCGACGTGCAGTCGCAAAGCGGTCGCGCCTCGGCGCTGCTCGAACAGGTGATGGACATCAACGAGCAGAAGAAGGAGACGCTGTTTCGCAAGCTCTGGACCTTCTTCGAGGGTGAGCTTGCCGGGCGCACGGTGGCGGTCTGGGGTGCGGCGTTCAAGCCCGGTACCACCCGCATCGACCACGCCCCGGTGCTCACGCTGCTCGAGGCGTTGTGGGCCCAGGGCGTGACGGTGCGCCTCCACGATCCCGCCGCGACCCAGGCCCTGAAGGCGGTGGTGGGCGAGCGCGACGATCTCGTGCTCTTCACCGACGATCCCTACGAGGCCTGCGAAGGGGCCGATGCGCTGATGCTGGTCACCGAGTGGAAGACCTACTGGAACCCGGACTGGCACCGCCTGGCGGCGCTGCTCGGCTCCCGGCTGATTCTCGATGGACGCAACATCTTCGACCCTGCCTTTGTGGCAAGCTGTGGCCTACGCTATAGAGGGATTGGTCGTCGCGCCGACCCCACGACTCATTGAGGAACCTTCATGTCTGATGCCACCTCGTCCCAGCGTATCGTGCCCGACGTGGACCAAAGCCTGGGTGCCCAGCACCTGCGCCATCGACGCGCCCCGAGCCTCTGGCCGCTCTGGCTGATGGTGCTGTTGCTCATCGCGCTGCTGGGGGCGCTGGTCGCCGGGCTGTGGTACGAGCGCGAACGGCTGCTGGACGAGTTCCACCGGGTGAGCGGCGAGGTCTCGAACCTGCATGCACGGCTCGACTCCGGTGATACCGACGTCGCCGACTCGGTCACCTATCTCCAGGCCCAGATGACCACGCTCTTCCAAGAGCAGGAGCAGCTCGCCGTCCAGCTCACCAATACCCGCGAGGAGTTCTACGCCGTGTTGACCGGCGACGACGAGTTCGCCTCCAACGAGGCGCTGGGCGAGATTCGCCAGGAGCTCGATGCGCTCAACGCCGCCGCCACGCTCAACGACCGCCAGCTCGAGGCGCTGCGCACCTCGCTTGGCGCGCTCGAGCGCGCGGGCACGTCCGGACGCCAGAACCTGATGCAGGAAGTCGACTACCTCGAGCAGAGCGCCAGCGAGCGCATCGCCGCACTCGAGGAGCGGCTCACGCGCGAACGAGAAGACGTCGAGGCGCGTCTGGCCGAATGGGGCGACACCCTCGATGGCCAGCTCGCCGCCCTGTCCGAGAACACCGATGACCGCGAGGCCATCGACCAGCAGGCGCTCGATACCCTGTCCGAGCGCCTGCTCGCGCGCATCACTGCCCTCGAAAGCGATCTTCGCCAGGTTCGCCAGGCGCAGCTGGCCTTCAGTGCCCAAATGGAAATGCTGCGATAATTCGTACATGGAGAACGCGTGTCGCCACGCGCCCCATCGCCGCTCAGACTAGGGAAGGACATACATGCAACGACACGGTCAACGGTCATCGGCGACCCGCCTGGCGCTTCTATTGACGACACCGCTTCTCGTGTTCAGCCAGCCGCTGCTGGCACTGGAAGCGGTCATCAGCGGCGTCGACGGTCCGGTGGAAGAGAACATCGATGCCTACCTTCAGAACATCGACGAGGAACGCTACACCGGTACCCGCCTCGAAGGCGAGATTCGTCAGCGCACTCAAGAGGCGATGCGCGTCTTCGGCTACTACGAGCCCGACATCCAGGTCGACGTCGCTCGAACGCCGGTGATGGTGCGCATCCAGCCCGGCGAACAGGTACGTATCGAGGTGCTCTCGATCGACATTCGTGGCGACGCCGAGCGCGATCCGCCCTTCGAGGAGGCGGTGGACGATTTTCCGCTGAAGGAGGGCGACCCGCTGCGCCACGCCCCCTGGGATCGGCTGAGCTCCCGGCTCTCGGGGCTGGCCATCGAGCGCGGCTATTTCGACTGGGGGTTCAACGACCGGCGCATGGAAGTGCGCCCGTACCAGCAGAGCGCGCGCCTCTACATGGATTTCGATAGCGGGCCGCGCTACCAGTTCGGCAACACCGTCGTCGTCGGCAGTCACATCGACCCGGAGCGGCTCAAGAACATGCAGGGGTTCGAGGCGGGTGATCCGTACCTGGCGGAATCCATCGCTCGCTACAGCCAGCGCCTGGGCGAGACGCGCTGGTTCAGTTCGGTGACCGTGCGCCCACGCCTTCAGACCGCCCAGGAACTGGTGATCGCGCCGCCCGGCGGCGGGGCGGCCTGGTACGATTC
>NZ_JAMZBD010000339.1:0-3465 GCF_024158685.1 Halomonas sp. 707D4
GCTCTACTTCAACGTCGCCTTCGCGGTGGTACTGATGTCGCTGCTGATCCAGGGCGGCTCGCTGGGTCTGGTCGCGCGCTGGCTCAAGGTCCAGGTTCCCAAGGGCATCACCCCGGACCGGCGCGGGCCGCTGGGCATACTGCCCGACAACGATTTCGAGATGTTCGTCTACGTGGTCGAGAACGAGGATCTCGACGATGTGCCGATTCGGCTGCTGCGCTTTCCGTCCGGGGCGCTGATCTCGGCGCTGTTTCGCAATCACGTCATGCTGCACCCCAAGGGCAACACCCGGCTCAAGATCGGCGACGTGATCTGCGTGATCGGCCGCAGCGAGGACCTCGCCGCTCTGAATCGGCTGTTCAACGGCGATGCCAAGCTGAAGCAGGAGCGCGCTTTCTTCGGCACCTTCACGCTGGACGGCAGCGCCCAGATGCTCGATGTCGCCCAGGCCTACGGGCTCACCTTGAGCCCCGGTGAGCGGGAAATGAGCCTGGCCGACTTCATTGCGCTGCGCGTCGGCGGCCACCCGGTCGTGGGCGACGACGTCGACTGGCACGGCATTCATTGGGTCGTCAGCGAGATGGAAGGCTCCACGATCACGCGTATCGGCCTGCGTCTTTACTGATCCATCCAAAGGCGTTGACTTCCAAGGAAAAGGTGGTACTATACGCACCCATAAGCCGGAGGGATGGCAGAGCGGTTGAATGCACCGGTCTTGAAAACCGGCATAGGTTAATAGCCTATCCAGGGTTCGAATCCCTGTCCCTCCGCCACCTTATCGAAAAGGCCCCGACATCGTCGGGGCCTTTTTCGTTTCTGTTCTCCTACCTACTACCCCGCTGCACTGCCTACCCGTCGTTTTCGATATTGCGCTCGCGCAGAGCCGTGTGAATCTCCTCGAGGCTTGCCGGGTCGTCGATGGTCGAAGGCACGGTATAGGTCTTGCCGTCGGCCATGGTGCGCATGAGCTTGCGCAGGATCTTGCCGGAACGCGTCTTGGGCAGGCGGTTGACCACCAGCACCTGCTTGAGCGCGGCGACCGGGCCGATCACTTCGCGCACCCGCTGGACGAGCTCCGCTTCGAGTCGGGCCTCGTCGCCGTCGAAGCCGTCCTTGGGAATGACGAGCCCCAGGGGCAGTTGCCCCTTGAGATCGTCATGAATGCCGATCACCGCACACTCCGCCACTGCCGGGTGCCCACCCAGCACCTCCTCCATCTCGCCGGTGGAGAGCCGGTGGCCCGCCACGTTGATCACATCGTCGGTGCGCCCCATGATGAACAGATACCCCTGCTCGTCGAAATGGCCGCCATCGCCGGTCAGGTAGCTGCCGGGAAACGCCGCCATGTAGGCGCTGTGAAAGCGCTGGGGGTCCTTCCAGATACCGGTGAGGCAGCCCGGCGGCAGCGGCTGGCGGATGACCACGCTGCCCTCGCGCAGCGGCGCGGCCGGTGCGCCATCACGATCGAGGATCGCCACGTCGAACCCCGGCATCGGAAAGGTCGCCGCCCCCGCCTTGGCCCGGACGAGCTCGATACCCGCCGGGTTGGCAGCGATGGGCCAGCCGGTTTCGGTCTGCCACCAATGATCGATCACCGGCACGTCGAGCACGTCCTCGAGCCAGTGGAAGGTGGGCGGATCCAGGCGCTCGCCGGCGACGAAGACGTACTCGAGACTCGTCAGGTCGTGGCGCGCCAGAAGTCGCGCGTCCGGATCCTCCTTCTTGATCGCTCGAAAGGCGGTGGGCGCGGTGAAGAAGCTCTTGACCTTGTACTCGTCGATGATGCGCCAGAAGCTGCCCGCATCCGGGGTCTTCACCGGCTTGCCCTCGTAGAGTACGCTCGTGCAGCCGCGCAATAGCGGCCCGTAGACGATGTAGGAGTGGCCCACCACCCAGCCCACGTCCGAAGCGGTGAAACACACCTCTCCTGGGGCCAGGTCGTAGACGGCCTCCATCGAATAGGCGAGCGCCACGGCGTAGCCGCCGGTGTCGCGTACCACACCCTTGGGTTTGCCGGTGGTGCCGGAGGTGTAGAGGATGTAGAGCGGGTGCGTGGCCTCCACCGGCACACACTCGACGGCATCGGCGGATTCGAGCATCTGCCAGTCGTGCTCGCCCTCCCCAAGCTCGGCGCGGCGAAGATCGCGCTGGAAGATGACCGTGGCCGAAGGCTTGAAACGGCTTTGAGCCAGGGCCTGATCGACGATCGGCTTGTAGGGCAGCACGGTAGCGATTTCGACGCCGCAGGAGGCGGCGATGACTACCTTGGGCTCGGCATCCTCGATGCGCAGGGCGAGCTCGTGAGGCGCGAAGCCGCCGAACACCACCGAGTGGATCGCCCCGAGCCGCGCGCAGGCGTACATGGCGATCACTGCCTCGGGCACCATGGGCATGTAGATCACCACCCGGTCGCCCTTCGTCACGCCGAGTTGCGCGAGCCCGCCGGCGACACGCGCCACGCGATCGCGAAGAAACCGATAGCTCAGGGTCTGTCGGGCGCCGGTGACCGGCGAATCCCAGTAGAGTGCCGCTTGCTCGCCGCGCCCCTGCTCGACATGATGGTCGAGCGCAGCGTGGCAGATATTGAGCGTGCCCCCATCGAACCAGCGCGCATGCTGCTGATCGTCATAGCTGAGAATGGTATCCGGGGCGCGAAACCAGGGAATGCGTCGGGACTGATCGGCCCAGAAGGTCTGCGGCGCGTCGAGCGCGGCGCGATAGATGGCGTGATAGCGGCTCATGGTCACCTTGTGATTATTGTATCGATGGCCGAGGGATCGGTGTTGTTGACACAATAAGCAGTTATCGCCACCTCCACCTTCATACTATCGGCTAACGCCCGTACTCATCGCGCCGGGCTGATAGGGCCATCGCAAGAAGCGCCAGACCATTAATCACAAAATCATTGATAAAGCGTTAAACGCCCACTTGGACAAACATCGCTAAATTAACGAGCATTGATCAACAATAATTCAACGTATCATCACGCCGTAACCGCAATATCGACGCTACTGGCGAACGCCGTTTCCATGCGTCCTGGTCGCGTCGGCAAGGAGATCCTCATGGCTACTTCCCCAAGCGCCGCCTCGCGCCTGCTCGAACACGATGGGCACGCCCTGGAGGCAGGCACCCTGCTCCTCAAGGCCCTGGCCAACGAGAAACGCCTGCAGATTCTCTGCCTGCTCATGGAGCGCGAGCTGTCGGTCACCCAGATCAACCAGCAGCTTGCCCTCAGCCAGTCGGCGCTCTCGCAGCATTTGGCGATTCTTCGCCGCGATGGCCTGGTACAGACCCGGCGGGAGTCCCAGACGATCTACTACTCGCTGAGCAGTGAAAGCGCCAAGGCCGTCCTGTCGGCCCTGGCGCACCATTACGCAGCGTGACGCCGGCGGCATGCGCCGTCGCCCGAGAAAACCCTTCAGCGGCGGTGCCAGCCCGACGCCTCGAGCACTCCCAGCGCCCGGG
>NZ_JAMZBD010000340.1:0-3463 GCF_024158685.1 Halomonas sp. 707D4
GGCGATCACCCTGGAAGCGGATCTTGCCCCCGATGACCAGCATGCAGGGGGTCAATAGCAGGGTGAGGGCGGTGGCGAAGGTGAGCCCGCCTGCGATGGCGCTGGACATCTGCGTCCACCATTGGGCGGAGGGCGCGTTGAAACCGAGCGCCGGGGCGAACAGGTTGACGTTGATGCCGAGCACCATCGGCATCAGGCCCAGCACCGTGGTGATGGCGGTCAAAAGCACCGGGCGCAGGCGCAGGCAGCCTGCTTCCAGGGCGGCCTCGCCGGGCGCCATGCCCTCCTGGCGCAGCTCGTTGTAGGTGTCGATCAAGACGATGTTGTTGTTGACCACGATGCCGGCGAGGGCGATCACCCCCATGCCGACCATCACGATGCCGAAGGCCTGGCCGGTGACCAGCAGCCCGATCAGCACCCCGGCGGTGGAGAAGACGATGGCCGAGAGCACCAGCACCGCCTGGTAGTAGCTGTTGAACTGGGTGACCAGGATCAAGGCCATCAGGCCGATGGCGACCAGAAAGGCGGTGACCAGGAACTGCATCGACTCCTGCTGGTCTTCCTGCTCGCCGGCCACGTTGACCATCAGCCCGTCGGGCAACGCGCCATCGCCGGCCTCGAACAGGGCGCGCAGGCGCTCGTCGGCCAGGTACCCGGGGGCAAGATCCGCTTCCAGGGTGATCGCCCGCCGCCCGTTGATGCGGCTGAGCGTGCCCACCTTGGGCGCGGGTTCGAAGGTCACGAAGTTCGACAGCGGCACCTGGCCGCGCTCGGTGTTGATGGTCAGACGGCCGAGCTGGTCCAGCGTTCGGTAGCGCTCCGGCAGGCGAATGCGGATGTCGACTTCGTCACTCACCGTGGGTGGGCGGTAGCTTGCGACCTGAAGCCCCGTGGTCAGAAGCTGCACGGCACTGCCGATGGTGGTGACATCGGTGCCCATGCGCGCGGCGGCCTCGCGGTCGACGTTGATCTGCCACTCGACGCCGGGCAGGCTGCGGTTGTCCTGAATGTCGGTGAAGCCGCCGAGCTTTCGCATCAGCGCGCTCAGTTGATCCACCCCGGCATCGGCCACGGCCGGATCGGTGGCGCTGATCTCCAGCACGATCGGCTTGCCGCCGCCGGGGCCTTGCTCCTGCTCCTGGAACTCCAGGGTGATGCCGGGAATGTCCGCGGTGCGCTCTGCCATCTCCGCGAGGATGACCCGCGATGGGCGGCGCTGGTACCAGTCGATGAACTGGAACTGCAGCACGCCCACCACGTCGTCGCCCATCTGTTCGTTGGCCACGAAGGAGCGGGCGTAGAGTGCCTCGACCTCACCAAGCCCGCTCAGGCGCGCCTCGACCCGCTGTAGAATGGCATCCGCCTCGGTGACGGAAAAATCCCCCCGGGCGCGCACCAGCACCTGGGCGCTGTCCGGCTCCACGCTGGGAAAGAAGTCGATGCCGTGGTTGAAGCGCCCGTAGGCGGTATAGACCATCGCGATCAGCACCAGCGAGAGCGCCAGCACCCAGCCCGGCCGGCGCAGCAGCCGCGCCAGCACGCGCCGGTAGCCGCGCCCGAAGGCGGTGCTCTGGTCGGGTCGTGTGGCCTGGCTCTCGACGTTCTGGCGGCGGGTGAAGAGCCGCCCCAGGGTGGGCAGGAACACCAGCGCCATGGCCAGCGACGCCAGCAGGCAGAGAATGACCGTCGCGGGCAGGTATTTCATGAACTGACCAACCACGCCGGGCCAGAACAGCAGTGGCACGAACACCGCAAGAGTGGTAGCGGTGGAGGCGATGACCGGCCAGCTCATTCGCGAGGCGGCGTTGAGCCAAGCCTCGAACGGCGTCTGGCCCTCCTTCAGGTAGCGGTCCGCCAGCTCGCTGACCACGATGGCACCATCCACCAGCATGCCGGCGACCAGAATCAGCGCGAACAGCACCACGATGTTGAGCGTGAAGCCGAAGGCCCACACCAGCAGGATGCCGGTGAGAAACGCTCCCGGAATCGTCAGCCCCACCAGCAGCGCCATGCGCAGCCCCATCACCGCGACCACCACGATCAGCACCAGCACCACGGCGGTCAGCACGTTGTTCAAGAGCTCCGAGAGCATGTCGGCGACGGTGGCCGACTCGTCGAGGATGGTGGTGATGCGCAGCGCCTCCGGCAGCAGCGCCTCGGCGGCGTCGAAGCGCTCGCGCACCGCGTCGATGGTCTCGATGATGTTGGCACCGGCGCGCTTGGAGATCTCCAGCACCACGGCGGGCTCGCCGTCGATGCGCGCGAACCCTTCCGGGTCCTTGAAGGTGGGGTGGATGAAGGCCACGTCGCCGAAGGTCACGACCCGGTCGCCGTCGATCTTCACCGGCATCGCCATCACGTCCTCGAGCGAGGTGATGATGCCCGGCACCTTGAGCGCCAGCCGCCCGGCGCCGGTATCGAGGCTGCCTGCCGCCACCAGGCGGTTGTTGCGCGACACCTGGTTGAACAGCGCATCGAAGTCGATGCCGTAGCTTTCCAGCACCAGGGGATCGACGAGGATTTCGAGCAGATCCTCCTGCTCGCCGGCGATCTCCACCTCGAGCACGTTGGCGATGCCTTCGATCTCCTCTTTCAGGCGCCGCGCGACGGTGATGCGTTCGCGAGTGTCCAACTGCCCGGAAAGACCGATGGTGAGCACCGGAAACTCCGAGACGTTGACCTCCATCACCCGCGGCTCGTCGGCCTCCTCGGGCAGTTCGCTGCGGGCGATATCGACCCGCTCGCGCACGTCCGACAGCGCCGTATTGGGGTCGAAACCCGGGTCGAACTCGAGCGTCACCGAAGCGTGGCCTTCGCTCGACTGGGCGGTGAACTTGCGCAGCCCCTCGAGCCCGCGAAGCTCCTGCTCCATGGGGCGCACCAGCAGCCGCTCGCCATCCTCGGGGCTGACGCCTTCGAGGGTCAGCGAGACGTAGATCAGCGGGATGGTGACGTCCGGGTTGGCCTCCTTGGGAATCGCCTGCCAGGCGGTGATGCCGGCGAGCAGCAGCCCGACCAGCAGCAGCAGCGTGGTGCGCGTATGGGTGAGGGCGGCCTGGATCAACGAGCGCATTCAGGGCGTCGCCACGGTATCGGGTGCCGACGAGGAGGGGCCGCCCGCCGCCACCGGCGTGACCGTCTCGCCCACCGCGACCAGCCCGGCGCCCAGGGTGATCACCTCCACCGGGTCCGGCAGGCCCGCAACGAAAGCACTTTCGAGCGTCGCGCTGACCAGCGTGACCGGCGTCTGCACCACCTGGTCATCGTCGCCCAGGTGCTTGACCGCCAGGCGGCCGTCGTCGTCCAGGCTCAGCAGCGCAGGCGAGAGCGCGACCACCTGGCGCGGGGGCAGGGTGATGGTGAACTCGGCGCTGCCGCCGGCCAGGCGACGCCGCTCCGGGTTGTCCAGGGTGATTTCGATGTAGAACGTGCGGGTCTGCTCCTCGGCGCGGCTGCTGATATG
>NZ_JAMZBD010000341.1:0-3459 GCF_024158685.1 Halomonas sp. 707D4
GCAGCAGCTGAACCGGCTGGTGGCCAACGTGTTGATGCATTCAGGTCAAGGCAACACGCCGGAGTGATCACGCGTCGCGGTGCTTTTCTGCCTCGAGCTTGGCGCGGATGAAGTCGCCGTGGCCGACGTACAGAAGATCCGCCAGGCGGCGAATGCGGTGCTCCTCGAGCGGGTCGACAGTGCCATCCGCCCAGGCGAGCCGCCACATCAGGGCCACCAGCTCGCAGCGCTTCGCGTAGTCGTAGTGATCGTTGATCAGGCGCACGAACTGGTAGTGGTCCACCGCCTGCTCGACCTCGGCTTCGGCCAGTGCCATCAGCTCGGCCACCTGCGCGCCATCCAGCCGGTAGCGCGTCATCAGCATCTGCTCGAGCGCCGATCGTTCGGCCTCGGTCTGTTCGTAGTCGGCGCGCATCACTTCGCACAAGAGTGCGGCGGTCGCCAGCTCCAGGGTCAGGTGATGACGCTCACGCCGCTCCGGCTCGGCCAGCACCTCGTGGAAAAAATCTCGAATCGCCTCCAGCATGCGCTCTCCTCGCTACACAGGTTCATCCCGACAACCAACGATTCACCACTCACGATTCACGATTATTCACCCGCATCACCCCTTGCGCTTGGCGAGCTGCTCCTTGAGCTGCTTGGGCACCTGCTTGATGATCAGCCGGTCCTGGCCCTCGTCGTACTCGATGCTCGAGCCCAGAAGGTGCGAGTCGAAGCTGATCGAGACGCCGCCAGCGCGGCCGGTGAAGCGGCGAAACTGGCTCAGGGTCTTCTTGTCCGGCGGAATCTCCGGCGAGAGGCCGTAGTCGGCGTTGCGGATGTGATCATAGAACGCCTTGGGTGCGCGTTCGTCGACCAGCTCCGAGAGCTCGTCCAACGTCATCGGCTCGCCGCGGCGCATCTGCTCGCTGGCGTACTCCACCAGCGTATCGGTCTTCTCGCGACTGGTGTCTTCGTCGAAGTCCTCCTTTTCGACGTAGTCGCTGAACGCCTTGAGCAGCGTGCGGGTCTGCTCCGGAGCGTCGACTCCCTCCTCCACGCCGAGCACCGCCGCGACGCCGTCGCCAAGCTTCTTCGCGCCGCGATCCTTGAGAAACGACACGTACTGCTGGCTGCCCTCATCCTGCCGCCACTGGGTGATATTGACCCGCGCGGCAAGCGTCAACTGCTGGGCGTTGAGCTGGGCGGCAGGCACGGCCTGGTGGGCGTCATCGATGCCGATGCCTTCGCGCTGGTGCACCAGGGCGAAGAACAGCGTTTCGGTGTCGCCCTGGCGCTGGTGGGCGACGACCAGGTAGCCGCTCACCGAGAGCGCCTCCTTGAGCTCCGAGGCCAGGCGCTCGGTGAGCGCCGTGGTGAAGGCCAGGAAATCCTGCTCGCCGGCGAGGTAGGCCTTAAGCCAGGCCACCAGCGGCCCGGCCTGGTCGCCCTCGCTTGCGAAACGCCCCCAACCCTTGGCCTTGGTGTTGTAGGCATCCCCGAGCTTGCCGACGAGGCTCGCCATGTGCGCATCCTCCGGCGCACTGGCAGCGGGCGCGGGGGTCACGGTCAGGCGCTCCCCGTCGAGGGTGGGGTCCAGGCGATGCACGATGCTTTGCAGAAGCGGCATAAAAAGAGAAGCCTTTTAAACGAGGAAGCGGTCGACGGGAAGCGTTCGAGGAGAAACGCTCTCAGGGTTTCAGCCGATAGCCGGTGCGAAAGATCCAGCCCACGGTGGCCAGGCTTGCCGCCAGAAAGAGCGTGATCATGCCGACACTCGCCCAGAGGCTAACGTCGCTGATGCCGTAGAAGCTCCAGCGAAAGCCGCTGACCAAGTACACCACCGGGTTGGCGAGCGTCACGCTCTGCCAGAACGGCGGCAGCATGTCGATGGAGTAGAAGCTGCCGCCCAGAAAGGTCAGCGGGGTGATGATCAACAGCGGCACGATCTGCAGCTTGTCGAAGCCGTCGGCCCAGATGCCGATGATGAAGCCCAGGAGGCTGAAGGTGACGGCGGTGAGCACCAGAAAGGTCAGCATCCAGAACGGGTGGGCGATCTCGAGCGGCACGAAGAAGCTCGAGGTGCCCAGGATGATCAATCCAAGCAGCATCGACTTCGACGCCGCCGCCCCCACGTAGCCCACCACCACCTCGAGATACGAGATGGGCGCGGAGAGAATCTCGTAGATGCTGCCGGAGAACTTGGGAAAGAAGATGCCGAAGGAGGCGTTCGAGACGCTCTGGGTCAAAAGCATCAGCATGATCAGCCCGGGCACGATGAAGGCGCCGTAGCTCACGCCATCGATCTCGCTGATGCGCGAGCCGATCGCCGCGCCGAACACCACGAAGTAGAGCGAGGTGGAGATCACCGGCGAGACGATGCTCTGCAGAAGCGTACGTCGGGTACGCGCCATTTCCGCCATGTAGATCGAACGGACGGGGTAGAGGTTCATGAGCGCTCCTTGACCAGGTCGACGAAAATATCCTCCAGCGAGCTCTGCCGGGTGTGCACGTCCTTCACCAGAATCTCCTCTTCGTTGAGCACGCTCAAGAGCGCCGAGACGCCGCGCCCCTGCTCTTCCTGGTGGCCGTCGTAGGTGTACACCAGCGAGCGGCCGTCGTCGCTCAGGGTGAGCGTATCGACCTGAAGCCGCGCCGGCAGCATGAGCAGCGGCGTGTGAAGCTCGAGGGTGAGCTGCTTGCTGCCGAGCTTTTTCATCAGCGCCGTCTTCTCCTCCACCAGCACCACTTCGCCGCCGTTGATCACGCCGATGCGATCGGCCATCTCCTCGGCTTCCTCGATGTAGTGGGTGGTGAGAATGATGGTGACACCGTCGTCGCGAAGTCGGCGCACCACCTCCCACATGTCGCGGCGCAGCGCCACGTCGACGCCGGCGGTGGGCTCGTCGAGAAACAGGATGCGCGGCTCGTGGGAGAGCGCCTTGGCGATCAGCACGCGCCGCTTCATGCCGCCGGAGAGCGTGATCAACCGGTTGTCGCGCTTGTCCCACAGCGCCAGCGATTTGAGCACCTTCTCGATGTGGGCAGGATTCGGGGGCTTGCCGAACAGGCCGCGGCTGAAGCTCACCGTGTTCCACACCGTCTCGAACGCTTCGTTGGTCAGCTCCTGGGGCACCAGGCCGATGCGCTCGCGCGCTTGCCGGTACTGCTTGACGTTGTCGAAGCCGTCGACGGTGATGTGGCCGGCGGTGGGGTTGACCAGCCCGCACACCAGGCTGATCAGCGTGGTCTTGCCTGCGCCGTTGGGGCCGAGCAGGGCGAAGATTTCGCCACGCTGGATGGAGAGATCCACGTGCTTGAGCGCCTGAAAACCACCCTCGTAGGTTTTGTTCAGGCCTTGGATGGAAATGATCGGGTCGTTCAAGGCGTACTCCTCACACCGCGCCCGGCGCGCGGTGCCTGACAACCAGGGGCGCCGGCACGACCGCCGGCGCCGAGCGGCGAATTAGCTGCGGCGGG
>NZ_JAMZBD010000342.1:0-3458 GCF_024158685.1 Halomonas sp. 707D4
CCATTGGCTTGCGGACACCGCGCGCCTGGCCCGGCGCTGCGACGAGGTGCTGGCCGCCTTCCTGCGTGGGCAGCTGTTGGTCATGCTGTGCCTGGGGGTGATCTACGCGGTGGGGCTTACCGTGATCGGGCTCAACTTCGGGCTGCTGATCGGGGTGGTCTCGGGGCTGGTCAGCATCGTGCCGTTTCTGGGCTTCATCGTGGGGCTCGGCGTTGCCCTGGTCGTGGCCTTCTTCCAGTTCGAGAGCTGGTGGGGGCTGGTCGGGGTGCTGGCCGTGTTCAGTGTCGGGCAAGTAGCGGAAAGCGTTGTATTACAACCAAAATTGTTAGGTGATAAGATCGGTCTTCATCCGGTGGCGGTGATCTTTGCAGTGCTCGCCGGGGGCAGCCTGTTCGGCTTGACCGGCGTGCTGCTGGCACTGCCCGCCGCGGCGGTCATCATGGTGCTGCTGCGCGAGGTGATCGAGCGCTACAAGAAAAGCGAGCTCTACGCGGGGGTGGAGCGGCCGATGGACGGCCCGGCACTTCCTCACCGGCTCGATCATGACACGGACAGGGAGATTCCATGAGCAGAGTACCGGCCCAGCTGCCGCTCGGCGTCGGCTTGCGTGACGATGCCACCTTCGGCAACTACTTCGCCTCGCGGGAGAACGCGTCGCTGTTGACGTCGCTGACTCGCCAGCTGGCGCCGGCCTCGGAGCCGTTCATCTATCTCTGGGGGGCACCGAAGAGCGGGCGCAGCCACCTCTTGCAGGCGGCCTGCCACGCGGCCTCGGATGCCGACAAGCGCTCGCTCTATCTGCCGCTTGCGGATCTAGGCCACTTCCCGCCGCTGATGCTCGAGGACATCGAGCGCCTCGATCTGGTCGCCATCGACGATCTTGAGTACGTGGTGGGCCGCAAGCGCTGGGAAGAGGCGCTGTTTCACGCCTTCAACCGGCTGCGCGATGCGGGCAAGGGACTGATCGTCTCGGCCAGTGCCCCGCCGCGCCAGTTGAACGTCGCGCTGTCGGATCTGGCCTCGCGGTTGAGCTGGGGGGTCACCTACCACCTGCATCCGCTGGACGATGCCGACCGGCTCGAGGCGCTCAAGCTGCGCGCCCGGGTGCGCGGCATGGAGCTTCCCGACGATGTCGCCCGCTACATCCTTCACCGCGGCCCGCGAGAGCTCGGCGAGCTGTGTCGGGCGCTGGATACCCTGGATCAGGCCTCGCTCTCCGCCAAGCGCAAGCTCACCATTCCCTTCGTCAAGTCGGCGCTCGCCTGGTAGAGCGCCTTGCACGTGGCGCCGTGTTGTCGTAAGCGGTATCGCCGACTAGGGTAATCAGGTAGCCGCGCCGCCGCGCGGAGATCGGTTCACTGAAAGGAGGCAGGCAATGCAGACACGCATCGAACGCGACAGCATGGGCGAACTCGAGGTACCCGCCAGCGCCCTGTACGGCGCCCAGACCCAGCGGGCGATCGACAACTTCCCGGTATCGCACACCCCGATGCCCACGGCGTTCGTGCACGCGGTGGCGCGCATCAAGCTTGCCGCGGCGCGCAGCAACCTGGCGTTGGGGCATCTGGACGAGCCGCGCGCCCGGGCGATCGAGAAGGCGGCGCAAGCGGTGATCGCGGGCCACCACGACGACCAGTTCCCCATCGACGTGTACCAGACCGGCTCCGGTACCTCGACCAACATGAACGTCAACGAGGTGCTGGCCACGCTCGCTTCCCGCGAGGGAGTGGAAGTGACGCCCAACGACCACGTCAACATGGGCCAGTCGAGCAACGACGTGATTCCCAGCGCCATTCACGTGGCCGCGGCCATCGCCGTGAGCGACACCCTGCGCCCGGCGCTGGTCGCCCTGCGCGAGACCATCGACCGCCGCGCCGACGAGCTCAAGGACGTGGTGAAGACCGGGCGAACGCACCTGATGGACGCCATGCCGCTGCGCATGGACCAGGAGCTCGGCGGCTGGTCGAGCCAGATCGGCCAGGCCATCGAGCGTTTCGACAGCGCCCTCGAGCGCCTCCAGCGCCTGGCCCAGGGAGGCACTGCCGTGGGCACCGGCATCAACGCGCCGGAAGGTTTCGCCGAGGCCGTGGCCAAGGAGCTCAGCGCCCAGACCGGGCTTTCCTTCGTTCCCAACGACAGCTTCTTTGCCAGCCTGTCGAGTCAGGACGCAGCCGTGGAGCTCTCCGGTCAGCTCAAGGGGCTTGCGTGTGTGATCATGAAGATCGCCAACGATCTGCGCTGGATGAACTCGGGACCGCTGGCGGGCCTGGGCGAGATCGAGCTCGAGGCGCTGCAACCGGGTAGCTCCATCATGCCGGGCAAGGTCAACCCGGTGATTCCCGAGTCCGCCGCCCAGGCCGCCGCCCAGGTGATCGGGCTCGATGCGGCGATCACCGTGGCGGGGCAGAGCGGCAACTTCCAGCTCAACGTGATGCTGCCTCTGGTGGCCACGAACCTGCTGACGTCGATCACCCTGATGAGCAACACGGCGAACCTGTTGGCCGAGCGGGCCATCGCCACCTTCAAGGTGCGCAACGCGCATCTGCAAGAGCCGCTGGCGCGCAACCCGATCCTGGTGACGGCGCTCAACGGCGTCATCGGCTACAACGCGGCGGCGGCAGTGGCCAAGAAAGCCTATCAGGCGGGAAGGCCGATCATCGATGTGGCCGAGGAGGAGACCGAGCTGGATCGCCAGACGCTCGAGCGCCTGCTCGACCCGGCCGTGCTCACCCGGGGCGGCGTGCCGGAGTAGGCCGCCCCGTAGCTGGACGGATCAGCGCTGCTGCTTTTCCGTCTGGCCTTCACGAATGGTTTCCTCGGCTTCTTCGCGCTCTTCCTCGCTCGCCTGCGGCGTTTCCTGCTCGCTCCGCTCGGCGGGGCAGTAGCAGAACGATGCCAGGATCGGAAAATGGTCGGAGCCGATTTCCGCAAGGCGCTGCATGTCCACCAACGTGAAATGCTCGGTGACGAAGATGTGATCCAGCGGCCAGCGAAGCATGGGGTAGTGGGCGTGGAAGGTACTGAACATGCCGCGCCCGCGGCGCGGGTCGAGCATGCCGCCCACGCGGCAGAAGCGCCGCGTGGTCCGTGACCAGGCCACGTCGTTGAGATCCCCCGCCACCAGCGTCGGCGCCGGCTTCTCGTGAATCTCCTGGCCCACCCACAGGAGCTCGGCATCGCGCCATAGCGATTTGTCGCTCTCGCTCGGCGCCGGCGGGCGAGGGTGGACGGCGTAGAGGCGAATGCGCTCGCCGCTTTCGAGCGTCACGTAGGTGTGGATCGACGGAATGTCTTCCTGGATCAACCACTTCACCTCGGTGTCCTCAAGGGCCAGGCGCGAGTAGAGGTGCATGCCGTAGAGGTTGTCCAGCGGCACCTTGACGCTGTGGGAGTAGCTCTCGCCCAGCGCCTCGTCGAGCCGCGCCTGCCACCAGTCGTCCGACTCCAGGGTGATGACG
>NZ_JAMZBD010000343.1:0-3446 GCF_024158685.1 Halomonas sp. 707D4
CCGAGAGATAGACGCTCTTCACCCCGCGCAGCGCCAGCGCCTGACGAATCGCCCGCGCCTCGGTCATGCCGTTGACCAGCACCGCCATGTCGGACGGTTTCAGCGGGGTGAGTCCTTGCTCGCTTTCGAAGCCGCTCTTGCCCTGGCGGCCCGCCACCAGCAGCTCGGTCATGTAGGAGGCGCAGCGCTCGGCCATCTCGGTTTGATAGGCGGTCTTGGAGAGCGGCTCGTCGCTGGCGAGCGGCCAGAGCGTCATCGCGGCAAGCGGCGCGCCTTCGTGCACCAGGCGCTCCTTGCGCCTGCGCGCTTCTACCGGCAGAAACGGCAGCGGGTTGTCGCCGTGCTCGTCGCGAAACAGGAAGGCGCCGCGCGGGTGCGCGTCGGCGTGGAGAAAGCAGTGGTTGACCGCCTCGACCATGGCGCGACTCGAGCGAAAGTTGGTCGAGAGCGTCACGTGGCGCCCGGCGGTATCGGTGCGGGCCTGCAGGTAGGTGAAGATGTCCGCGCCGCGAAAGGCGTAGATCGCCTGCTTGGGGTCGCCGATCAGGAACACGGCGCTCTCGCGGTTGGGCGCGGCTACCTGGTAGACCGCATCGAAAATGCGGTACTGCACCGGGTCGGTGTCCTGGAACTCGTCGATCAGCGCCACCGGGAACTGGCGGCGGATCTGGGCGGCCAGCGCTTCGCGGTTGGGGCCTTGAAGCGCGCGGTCCAGGTAGGTGAGAAGCTCCGTGGGGCCCATTTCGGCGCGGCGCTGCTGCTCGCGCTCCAGGCGCACCTTGCACCACTGCACGGCGTGAACCAGCAGGTCGTTGCGCGGGTCGGGCAGCGCCTCGAGGGCGGGCTTGAGCGCTTCGAGCGCCTGCCACGCATTGGGGCAGGGCGGCGCGCCCTCCTTCCAGATCTCGGCCATGCCGTCTGGCGTCATGCGCTTCCAGGCGGCCTCGGTGAGGGATGGGCGCTCCTGATCGGTCGTGGCCCACTCGCCCAGAGCGCCCAGCCAGCTGGCGCGGCTCTTGGCGTTGAAACTCTGGGCCTTGAACGCCTTGGCCTTCGCCGCCGTCTCGAGTGCTTCTTCGAGCGTGGCCAGCCACGCGGGCCAGGGGGCCTTCAGCGTCGCCAGCGCCTGACCTTTTCGGGCCTCGGTGGCGGTCAGAATCTCCTCCGGCGCCGGGCGCGGCTCGCCCAGCGCCTCGGCATCCGCCAGCAGCCTTACCAGCTCGTCGTGCAGCGCCTGGGGTGAGGTCCAGCAGCGGGTGATGTGGCCCAGCGCGTCCACGTCCAGCGGGTAGTAGAAGGTGCGCCAGTAGTCGCGCACCACTTCCTGGGTCAGCTCGCGCTGGTCGTTCTCCAGGTTCAGCGAGAAGAGACTGCCGCTGTCGAAGGCGTGCTCGCGCAGCATGCGGTAGCACCAGCTGTGAATGGTCGACACCGCCGCTTCGTCCATCCACTCGGCGGCCAGCTCCAGGCGCCGGGCGCAGGCGGGCCAGGCGGCTTCGTCGTAGCGGGCGCGAAGCGCGCACAGCAGGTCGTCTTCGAGGGCGCCGCGAAACACCGCCGCCGCTTCCACCAGCCGCCCGCGAATGCGCTCGCGAAGCTCCTGGGTCGCGGCGTTGGTGAAGGTGACCACCAGGATCTCCGGCGGGGTCAGCGGACGCGGGTGAGCGGTGTCGTCGTCCGGGCTTCGCGCGCCCAGCACCAGGCGCACATATAGAAGCGCGATGGTGAAGGTCTTGCCGGTGCCCGCGCTCGCTTCGATCAACCGGCTGCCGTGAAGCGGCAGGCGTAGGGGGTCGAGCGGGGCGGGTAGGCTCATGAGCGCTCCGAAAAACGGTGAAAAAGGGTAGAAAGGGCGGGCACTTGGCACTATATCGCGATGGTCTGGCAGGCGCAAAACGGGCGCGGCCAGGCGGCGGGCTGTGAGCGGCGCCCTTCACCTGCTAATCTTGTCGGCCAGCCCACGCCAGGATGGCCTGGAAACGCTGCTGCGGCACCCAGTATTTGCTGACGATGAGACACCATGCTGACATCGCTTCTCGATAACGATTTTTACAAGATCACCATGCAGAACGCCGTGATCAAGCGCTTTCCCTACGCCCACGCTCACTACGCGTTCATCAATCGCGGCGAGCATCGCTTTCCCGAAGGGTTCGGCGTGGCGCTGCGCCAGGAAGTCGACAAGATGGCCTCGCTGACGCTCAGCGAGGAAGAGAAGCGCTATCTGGAAACCACCTGCCCGTATCTCGATCCTACCTACCTCGATTTCCTGGCCGGGTTTCGCTACGACCCGTCGGAAGTGATTATCGAGCAGCAGGGCAGCGAGGTCTCCGTGATCATCGAGGGCCCCTGGTATCGCACCATCCTGTGGGAAGTGCCGCTGATGTCGCTGATCAGCGAGCTGTGGTATCGCCTGCGCGGCGAACGCGTGGCCAGCGAGACCGATGCGCTGATCGAGCAGCGTACCAAGGAGAAGATCGAGCACTACCGCAAGTTAGGGCTCAAGATCGCCGAGTTCGGCACCCGGCGGCGCTTTTCGTTCGCGGTACACGACCGCGTGGTAGGGGCGCTGCGCCACTACGGCGGCGAGGCCTTCACCGGCACCAGCAACGTCTATCTCGCCATGCGCCACGGCGTGAAGCCGATCGGCACCCACGCCCACGAGTGGTTCATGTTCCACGGCGCGCGCTTCGGCTTCAAGATGGCCAACAGCCTGGCGCTGGAGCACTGGGTGGACGTCTACCGCGGCGATCTCGGCATCGCGCTGACCGATACCTTCACCTCGCGGGCGTTCTTCGAGAGCTTCGACAAGAAGTTCGCCAAGCTCTTCGACGGCGTGCGCCACGACAGCGGTGACCCGGTGGAGTTCGCCAAGGCGACCATCGAGCACTACAAGCGCCTGGGGGTAAACCCGCAGACCAAGTCGATCATCTTTTCCGATGCGCTCACCCCGGAGAAGGTCGAGCGCATCCAGTCGTTCTGCGAAGGGCGCATCGGCACCGCCTTCGGCATCGGCACCAACTTCACCAACGACGTGGGCCTCGAGCCGATGAACATGGTGATCAAGATGGTCAAGGCGCGCCCGGAAGGCCAGGGGTGGCTGCCGGTCATCAAGCTCTCGGACGTACCGGACAAGCACACCGGCGACCCGGAGATGATCGCGCTCGCCCAGCGGATTCTGGCGCTGAGCCATCGGCCGTCGGAGTAGCGCTTCATGCCCCTTTGCTGCTTGCTGTCATGGCGATGATCTTTGCATGACAAAGACGCTACGGTGAAGATTACTTCGGTTTTGTAAGCGATCTCTTACTTTCTTGTAAGCCATTTGCGCTTCGTGCCTCTCTGAATTGAAGTGTCTGCCCAGATCATTATTCTTATCGTTTTCAATCGATGAGTGGATGGCCGAGGAGCAGCACGATGGCAAACGGAGCGGGGCTACGGTTCACCCTGAC
>NZ_JAMZBD010000344.1:0-3421 GCF_024158685.1 Halomonas sp. 707D4
GGATTGCTGGTCGGCTGCCTGCTGCCGGCGAGCCTGGCCGCCGGTGACGCCAGTCGCGTGAGCGAGCGCAGTGTCGCCATCTGCCTGTGGGTGCCGGCGATGCTGCGCGCCCAGTCCCGGCGTCTTGCCGTCGAGCAGCGCACGCGTCAAGCGGCCGGACGCAGGAAGGCGCCCGGCGCTCGCCTGTCGCGTCTTCTCCTTGCCCTGTTCAACGGCCAGCCGATGGTCGCCGCGCGGGATGTCCTCACCCGACGCGGTCCGCCCCGCCCACTGCCCTTGCAAGATCCTCGCCGCTTTATTCAATAGGGCGCCCACCGGGTGCGACCGAAAAGATTTGGAACGTTCATGATCACTACACTACTGCGCAAGGCCATTGGTTCGAAAAACGATCGCGATGTGAAGCGCATGCAGAAAAACGTCCTCGACGTCAACAAGCTCGAAGCCGAGATCGAGGCGCTCGACGATGCCGCGCTCCAGGCGCAGACCCAGGAGCTTCGCGCCCGGCTCGAGTCCGGCGAGACGCTCGACAAGCTGCTGCCCCACGCCTTTGCGGTGGTGCGCGAGGCGAGCAAGCGGGTGATGGGCATGCGTCACTTCGACGTGCAGATGGTCGGCGGCATGACCCTGCATCGCGGGCGCATCGCCGAGATGAAGACCGGCGAGGGCAAGACGCTGGTGGCGACGCTTGCGGTCTATCTCAACGCGCTGCCCGCCAAGGGCGTGCACGTGGTCACGGTCAACGACTACCTGGCGCGCCGCGACGCCGAGTGGATGCGCCCGCTCTACGAATTCCTCGGGCTCTCGGTCGGCGTGATCTTCGCCGGGCAGACCAACGAGGAAAAACGCCACGCCTACCGCTGTGACATCACCTACGGCACCAACAACGAGTTCGGCTTCGACTACCTGCGCGACAACATGGCGTTCTCCCTCGAGGACAAGGTCCAGCGCGATCTGCACTTCGCCATCGTCGACGAGGTCGACTCGATCCTGATCGACGAGGCGCGCACGCCCTTGATCATTTCGGGTGCCGTGGACGAGAACACCGAGCTCTACAACGTGGTCAACGGCCTGGCCCAGAACCTCGAGCGTGGCGAGGTGAGCGAGGACGACGAAACGCCGGTCAGCGGTGACTTCGTGCTCGACGAAAAGCAGAAGCAGGTCGAACTCACCGAGCAGGGCCACAACAAGGTCGAGGAGATGATGCGGGCCCAAGGGCTTCTGGGCGAGCACGACTCGCTCTACGCCGCACAGAACCTGAACCTTCTCCAGCACATGCACTCGGCGCTGCGCGCGCGTCATCTCTATCAGCGCGACGTCGACTACATCGTCGTCGAAGGCCAGGTGGTGATCGTCGACGAGCACACCGGGCGCAGCATGCCGGGACGGCGCTGGTCCGAAGGCCTGCACCAGGCGGTGGAAGCGAAGGAGGGCGTGACCGTCCAGCGCGAAAGCCAGACGCTCGCCTCGACCACCTTCCAGAACTACTTCCGCCTCTACGAGAAGCTCGCCGGCATGACCGGTACCGCCGACACCGAAGCCTTCGAGTTCCGCCAGATCTACGGCCTCGACGTGGTGGTCATCCCCACCAACCGGCCGCTGGCGCGCAAGGACCTGAACGACCTGGTCTACCTGAGCGCCGAGGAGAAGTACGAGGCGATCATCAAGGACGTCCAGGCGGTCACCGAAACCGGCCGTCCGGTGCTGGTGGGCACCGCTTCGATCGAGACCTCCGAGTATCTCGCCAAGCTGATGCGCGACGCCGGCATGAAGTTCAACGTGTTGAACGCCAAGCAGCACCAGAGCGAGGCGGAGATCATCGCCCAGGCCGGACGGCCCGGCGCGGTGACCATCGCCACCAACATGGCCGGCCGGGGTACCGACATCATGCTCGGGGGCAACTGGGAGGCGGAAGCCGCCAAGCTCGACAACCCCAGTGACGAGCAGATCGCCGCGCTCAAGGCGGAGTGGAAGAAGCGCCACGACGCAGTGCTCGAGGCGGGCGGCCTTCACGTGATCGGCTCCGAGCGCCACGAATCGCGGCGGATCGACAACCAGCTGCGCGGTCGCGCCGGCCGCCAGGGCGACCCGGGCTCCACGCGCTTCTTCCTGTCGCTGGAAGATGGCTTGATGCGCCTGTTCGGCTCCGACCGGGTCAAGCGCCTGATGCAGGCGCTGGGGCTCGAGCGCGGCGAGGCGATCGAGCACAAGATGGTGTCGAACGCCGTCGAGCGCGCCCAGAAGAAGGTCGAGGGACGCAACTTCGACATCCGCAAGCAGCTTCTCGAGTACGACGACGTGGCCAACGACCAGCGTCGGGTGATCTACGAGCAGCGCAACGACATCCTCGCCGCCAGCGACGTTTCCGAAGCCGTGATCGGCATTCGCGAGGAGGTGATGGACAGTACCGTCAGCGACTTCGTGCCGCCCCAGAGCCTGGCGGAGCAGTGGGACCTGCCGGGACTCGAGATGCACTTGAAGACCGAGTTCAACCTCGATGCGCCGGTGGTCCAGTGGGCCGAAGAGGACGACCGCTTCAGCGAAGAGAAGCTCAGAGAACGCCTTCAGGCCATGCATCGCGAGGCGTATGACGCTAAAATCGCCGCCGCCGGCCAGGCGCTCATCCAGCGCTTCGAGAAGCAGGTGATGCTCCAGGTGCTCGACACCCGCTGGAAGGAGCACCTGCAGTCGATGGATCACCTGCGTCGCGGCATTCACCTGCGCGGCTACGCCCAGAAGAATCCCAAGCAGGAGTACAAGCGCGAGGCCTTCGAGCTGTTCCAGCACCTGCTGGTCAACATCAAGGCCGACGTCACGCGGATTCTGAGCCACGTTCAGGTGCGCCAGCCCGAAGAGGTGGATGCGCTTGAACAGAAGCGTCGCGAAGCGGCCGCCCGCGAGAAGGCTGCCGCCGTGAACACCCAGCGTGCCCCGGAAGAGGCCGGCGAGAGCGCAGCCGATGCCGAGGAACGCGCGCCGCGTCGTGACGCGGCGAAGGTCGGGCGCAACGATCCGTGCATCTGTGGCTCGGGCAAGAAATACAAGCAGTGCTGCGGCAAGCTGCAGTAACTGCATTTGCATTGCATCCATCAAGCGGCTCTAGTTGGACGAACTAGGCGAGAGGAGAAGAACATGGCGGTGGGTCACTGTCCGTTTCCACAAATGCCGCCCCTCGACGGGGTGCGACTTGGCTGTGCCATGGCCGGGATCAAGAAGCCCCAGCGCCGTGATCTCGTCGTCATCGAGCTGCCCGAAGGCGCCACGACCGTGGGCGTCTTTACCCGGAACGCCTTCTGCGCGGCGCCGGTGATCGCCGCCAAGGCGCATCTGGAAAGCAGTGCGTCGCGCTACTGGGTGATCAATACCGGCAACGCCAACGCGGGTACCGGTGAGTCGGGGCTGGCGGATGCCTACCGCACCTGCC
>NZ_JAMZBD010000345.1:0-3412 GCF_024158685.1 Halomonas sp. 707D4
GCGCGCGAACATCCAGTGCGGCGTCCAGCTGGTCACGACGATGTCTTCCTCGTTGTCGATCGCGTTGGAGAGCGCGGCCACCATGGTGGCGTCGCTGCCGCTGCGCAGGCGCAAATCGAGGTCATAGGTATCCACGACCTCCTCGGCCAGGCCCATCAGGCCCGCCCCCGGGTCGATACCGATGATCTCGCTGTCGAACAGCGCCGCGTTGTCGTTGAGATCGGCAATGGAGTCCACCTCGGTGTAGGCGGGCACCACCAGGCCGAGCTTGGTGCCGTCCAGGTTCGGCCCCAGGTCCTCGACGCTGTCACCGATGCGCTCCATGTACTCGGCGTGGGTAGTGGGCAGCCAGGCCGCGACGATCGCGTCGGCATCGCCGGTGGAGAGCGCCTGGAACATGGCCGCCGCCGAGAGCGAGGTCAGGTTCACGTCGAAGCCGGCCTGCTCGAGCACGGCGGCCACCACGTTGGTGGAGGCCACTTCCGAGGACCATTCGACGTAGGCGAGGTTGACCGTGCCCTTGTCCTGGGCTTGGGCCAAGCCGCCGGCGAG
Organism: Halomonas sp. 707D4; assembly: GCF_024158685.1. Taxonomy (NCBI): domain Bacteria; kingdom Pseudomonadati; phylum Pseudomonadota; class Gammaproteobacteria; order Oceanospirillales; family Halomonadaceae; genus Halomonas; species Halomonas sp. 707D4. The sequence goes on from NZ_JAMZBD010000345.1 coordinate 553, forward strand.
ACCGGTCGTGGCGAGCAAACCGAGAGAAGCGAGACGAATCGACGCTTGTAGACGTGTTTTCATGCGATGTTTCCCTTGTTGGTGATTGACACTCTTGTGAATCGAGGCCGAGGCCTCGTGGTGCGACAAGCACTGCGGCCGAAACCGCCTGGCGCTTGTCGGACATGGCGGCTCGTGCGACGCGTGTACCGCTCAAGCGTCATCTCGAGCCCGCATGTTCGTCAGCGGCGCGACTTGCGCAGCGACTGGGTCAGCCGGTCGAGCAGCATGGCCAGGATGACCACCGCGATGCCGGCCTCGAAACCATCGCCGGGGCGCAGGCGCTGGATGGCGCGCCACACTTCGCTGCCCAGCCCGTCGGCGCCGATCATCGCCGCGATCACCACCATCGAGAGCGCCAGCATGATGGTCTGGTTGATGCCCGCCATCACCGTGGGCAGCGACAACGGCAACTGCACCTTGAAGAGCTTCTGCCCTCGAGTGGCGCCATAGGCATCGGCGGCCTCGATCAGCTCCGTCGGCACCTGGCGAATGCCGAGGGTCGTGAAACGGATCGCCGGCGGCATGGAGAAGATCACGGTGGCGAAGATCGCCGATACCGCGCCGATGCCGAAGAAAGGAATGGCCGGAATCAGGTAGACGAAGGCCGGCATGGTCTGCATGAAATCGAGCACCGGCATGATCACCCGGTACAGACGCTCGGAAAGCGCCGCGACGATGCCGATCGGAAGCGCGATCACCACCGCGACCAGGGTGGCGATCACCACCAGCGTCAGGGTCTCGATCATCGGGTTCCAGAGCCCCAGGTTCCAGATCAGGGCCAGGCCCGCCACGGCACCGATGGCCAGGCGAATGCTCGCCAGGCGCCAGCACAGCAGGGCGATCAGCGCCATCAGCGCCCAGTCGGGTAGCCACATCAGGCCATCGTTCAAGCCGTTGATGCCGCTCTGGGTGAACCGGGAAATGCCCCGGGTGACGACGGAGTACTCGCTGGTCAGCCAGCGCAGGCCGCTCTCGATCCAGCTGCCCAGGGGGATGCGTGGGATATCCATCAATGCTCTTCTCCTGCTCGTGCCAGTTCGTGCAATACCGCGCCCTTGACGACGACGCCCAAGAGGCGCTGCTCGTCATCCACCACGGCGATGGGGTAGCTCTTTTCACTGAACATGGCGAACAGGTTCTGGAGCGGTTCGTCCGGTGATACTCGGCGAAAATCCTGGGTCAGGTAGGCGGTGAGCCTGTCGGCGCGCTCCTCGATGGCACGGCTGGCGGCGTCCGCCTCCAAAAGCCCGAGCAGGCGGCGGTCGCGGTCGGTCACGTAGATGGAGTCCAGGCTGTAGTCGCGCATGCGGTGCAGCGCGGTGCGCGGGCCGTCGCTGTCGCGGGCGCTGGTGTGTACCGGGCGCATGGCGCTTTCGGCGGTCAGGATGCGTGCGCGATCCACCCCTTCGATGAAGCGGCGCACGTAGTCGTCGGCCGGTTGGGTGAGAATCTCCTCGGGCGTACCGATCTGCACCACTTCGCCATCCTTGAGCAGCACGATGCGATCCCCGATGGAGAGCGCCTCGTCCAGGTCGTGGGTGATGAAGACGGTGGTCTTCTGCATGCGGGTCTGAAGTTGCAGAAGCTCCTGCTGCATGTCCTTACGAATCAAGGGGTCGAGCGCCGAGAACGCCTCGTCCATCAGCAAAACGCTTGCATCGTTGGCCAGCGCCCGGGCAAGGCCCACGCGTTGCTGCATGCCGCCGGAAAGCTGGTTGGGGTAGGCATCTTCCCAGCCGCCCAGGCCCACCTGTTGCAACGCACCGTGGGCGATCTCGCGCCGCTTGGCCTTGTCGATGCCGCGAATCTCGAGGCCGAACTCGGCGTTTTGCTGGACCGTACGGTGGGGGAAGAGGGCGAAGTTCTGAAAGACCATCGAGAAGTGGCGCCGGCGACACTCCAGCAGCGCCTTTTCACCCAGGGTGGGAATGTTCTCCCCGTCGATGACGATATCGCCTTCGGTGGAATCGATCAGTCGGTTCAGGCAGCGAATCAGCGTCGACTTGCCCGAGCCCGACAATCCCATGATGACCAGAAGCTCTCCTTCATAGACATCGAAGGAGATATTGGAAAGGCCCAGGGTCTGGCCGGTCTTTTCGAGGATGTCGGGGCGTTTCAGTCCCTGGTCACGTAGTTCGAGGGCCCTCTTGGGTTGCTTGCCGAACACCTTGCTCAAGCCGCGTACCTGAATCTTGACAGGACGTGTTTCTTCCATCGATGGAACCTTATTGTTGAATAATCTTGTTGCAGCCCTTGCAGCGTGCACGACCGGGCTTGGTCGTGAAAAGAGGCGTAGAAGGGCGCATGACTACGATTAAATAATCAAAAATTAGCAATCAATGCTGAATTTATTACCAATTATTATACATAAGGCTGGCCTATGTGTCACAACGCCCCTGAACGATGCAGCGAACTAACGTTACATGTGTCATTTCTATCCCCCTCCGATATAGCGTAGGTTAAATCGACGTCAGTGCGACTTATTTTATAAGGTGATGTTTTATATAAATTTTTTTATTTTTTTATGTTTTTGGCACGAGAAGTGAAAGTCTCCGTTCGACTTTATAATCTCGAGAAACGGCCAGGGAGCGGCCGGACAAGCCAGGCAGGCGCATCTCGGGACGTTCAACGGACACGAAGGAGGCAGGTCTTATGGATAAGCAAGACAAACCGACGTTCAAGCGTAAACATCTCATCGCGCTGGGCATGTTGGCTACCGTGACCTCGCTCACGCTGGCAGGCTGTGGCAATGACGACGAAGACGAGCTGCCGCCCGCTCAGCAGCCGGAAACCATGGAGCAGAGTGGCGCCATGGACG
>NZ_JAMZBD010000346.1:0-3379 GCF_024158685.1 Halomonas sp. 707D4
GCCGCGGGCCGCTCCGGGGCGGCGGACACCGGATGGCCCAGGTCGCGCGGCTGGGGCGCGGCGGCCACCGTGCGACGGCTGCCCACGCTCAGGCTCACCTTGGGAGGCTTGGAGGGCGCGAGCTCACGAATCAGCTCGCTGATGCGCTTGGCGTACTTGTCGCTCACCCAGTCGCGCACGAAGCGGTTGGGCGCCAGCAAGCAGAGCTCGTTGGCCTCCCCCTCTTCCGCCTGCAAGGGACGAATCCAGGTGTTGAACTGCTGGGAGCTTAGTTCGTCCTGCAGATAGTCCAGGCACTGTTGCCAAAGCGCGAGTGACACTCATCTCACCATCAGTTGAAAACGGCCGACCATTGTACCGCCCATGGCGTCGGTTATCCACACGCGAAAGGGGCTCGCTCCGGGCTGTGGACAACTCATCGTGAGCCATTGGGAGAACCCGGGCACGACATGAGGACAGAGAGGCGAAATCGTCGTTTTCAAGGATCCATGCACACCTCGCGCACACCTTCCAAAGCGTTTTCCAACGGCTTATGCACACATTTTTTATGCTTGTAAGCATTTGTTAATAAAATTCAAAAGACACTTATCCACAATTAGTATCCCCACTATTAATAACAACGGGTTTCAAATAACTTCATTAGTAATGATAGTGGCGTCAAAACCTCGACTTGAGGGCACGTTAAGGGGCGTTAGAGCATATTTAGCGCTTTTTATGCATGGAAAAATTGCACCCAGCCCGCGAAGTCTCTACAATTTCCGGTCTTGAATTGAACCTCCCCGGCTAGTTCTTCCACTGGACCGGGTCGTTTGGAATTCACTTTCGTCCTAAACCACGTGGGAATAACCAGTTATGAAACGCACTTTTCAACCCAGCGTTCTCAAGCGCAAGCGCGCGCATGGCTTCCGTGCTCGCATGGCCACCAAGAACGGCCGCGCCGTCATCAACCGTCGTCGCGCCAAGGGCCGCAAGCGTCTGAGCGCCTGATTTCAGATTGCGTGTGCCGCACCAAGGCTTTCCCCGGGATTTGCGCTTACTGAATGCCGGGGATTTCAGCCACGTATTCGAGCAGGCAGACCTGAAGGTCCACGGCAAAGGTATGATGGCGCTCGCGCGTCTCAGTACCCGGGGGCATCCTCGCGTTGGACTGGTGGTCAGCAAGAAGAATGTCAAGCTCGCCGTCGACCGTAACCGCTTCAAGCGTCTCGTCAGAGAATCCGTCCGGCTTCGCCAGCACCGTTTGCCTTCCATGGACATCGTGATCCTGGCCAAGCGCGGTGTGCAGGATATCGACAATGAAACGCTCGCCCGCCAGCTGCACGGCATGTGGAAGCGACTTTCGCGCGATGCGCTTGCACTCTCGCCGCCTCCCTCGCTTGCTAATGTTACGCACGGCGCTTGATCGCACACCTCGCCGCTCGGCCCCGGCCTGCCTCATGGCAGGCTTTCGTGTGTCTTGGGGCGAGAAATGACACTGCGCCATTAGCATGTTCACCACCCATCGGGCAGAACCCTCATGGACGTAAAACGACTTTTATTGCTGATTCCACTGGCCGTACTGGCCTATCTTCTGGTTGTTCAGTGGAATCAGGACTACGGGCAGACCAGCTTCGACTCGACGCCGGAGATCACCCAGCGCCAGAGCAGCGAGCAAGGCGTCGACGACGGCAGCGGTAACGACCTGGCCGTTCCCACTTCCAATGCCCCCCAGGGCAGCGCCAACGAGGCGATTCCCACGGACAACGGCAGCGAATCCGCCAGCCGTGACTTCATCGCCGTCACCACCGACGTGCTGGACGTGCGCATCGACCCCTACGGCGGCGACATCGTCTTCGCGGCCCTCCCCCAGCACAAGATGACGCTGGACTCCGAGCGCAACTACGTGCTGCTCTCCGACAACGCCTCGCGCAGCTACGTGGCGCGCTCGGGCATCCAGCTCGACGGCCAGGCCAGCCGCATCGCCTTCACGCCGGCGAGCACCGAATACCGCCTGGGCAACGACGAGCAGTCCCTCGAGGTCGATCTTCGCGCCGAGGTCAACGGCGTCGACGTGACCAAGCGCCTGACCTTCGAGCGCGGAAGCTACGCGGTGGACGTCAGCTACTTCGTGGCCAACAACACCGAAGAGCCGGTCACCGCTCGCTTCATCGGCCAGCTCGCCCGCGACAACAGCCCCGACCCGTCCAGCGGCGTGACCCTGGGCATGAACTCCTACATGGGCGCGGCCTTCTCGACCCCGGACACCCGCTACGAGAAGATCGACTTCGCCGACATCCAGAACCGCCGCTTCGAGAACCGCGAAGCCCAGGGCGGCTGGATCGCGATCATCCAGCACTACTTCGTGTCCGCCTGGGCGCCTTCCCAGAACCAGCAGAACCTCTACTACGTCACCACCGACGCGCGTGATCGCAACGTGGTCGCCTTCGCCGGCCCCACCAGCAGCATCGCCGCCGAAGGCGACGCCACTCTCGGCGCCACGCTCTACATGGGCCCGAAGGTGCAGGACTACCTCGAACAGGTGGCGCCGAATCTTCAGCTGACCGTGGATTACGGCTGGCTGTGGTTCATCGCCAACCCGCTGTTCTGGCTGCTCGACAAGATCCACGACCTGGTGGGTAACTGGGGCTGGTCGATCGTGCTGCTGACCGTGCTGGTCAAGGCGGCGCTGTTCCCGCTCTCCGCCAAGGCGTACAAGTCGATGGCGCGCATGCGCAAGCTCGGCCCGGAAATGCAGCGTCTCAAGGAGATGTACGGCGACGACCGCCAGAAGATGTCCCAGGAGATGATGAAGTTCTACCAGAAAGAGAAGATCAACCCGCTCGGCGGCTGTCTTCCGATCCTGGTACAGATGCCGGTGTTCATCGCCCTGTACTGGATGCTGCTCGAGTCCGTGGAGCTTCGCCACGCACCGTTCATGCTCTGGGTCCAGGATCTCTCGGTGAAGGACCCCTACTTCATCCTGCCGATCCTGATGGGCGTGTCGATGTACGTGCAGCAGCTTCTCAACCCGACGCCTCCGGATCCGATGCAGGCGAAGATCATGAAGCTTCTGCCGATCATCTTCACCTTCTTCTTCCTGTGGTTCCCGGCGGGCCTGGTGATCTACTGGGTGGTCAACAACATCATCTCGGTGGCGCAGCAGTACTTCATCACCAAGCGCATCGAGAACGACCCCACCGTCGGCAAGGGCATGCGAACCAAGTAACGCCCTCGCGCTCGACCTCCAGACCCCCGCCCCGTGCGGGGGTCTGGCGTTTCGGGCGCCGTGAATTCACACTAACGCCATTTCTCAAAGAGACGCGCCATGGCCTCAAGACTCTACACCCAGGACACGATCGCCGCGCTCGCCACCCCGCCCGGGCGCGGCGGCGTCGGCATC
>NZ_JAMZBD010000347.1:0-3364 GCF_024158685.1 Halomonas sp. 707D4
GGCGGCTCAGTCGCCGGGCTGCCAGCCGTTGACGATCGGGTAGCGACGGTCGCGCCCGAAGCCGCGCGAGGTGACGCGCACGCCCACCGGCGCCTGGCGGCGCTTGTACTCGCAGCGATCGACCAGCTTGACGACCTGGTAGACGTCCGCCTCCTCGAAGCCTTCCTCGATGATCATCTCGGCGCTCATGTCGCCCTCGATGTAGCGGGCGAGGATCGCGTCGAGCACGTCGTAGCCGGGCAGCGAGTCGCTGTCCTGCTGGCCCGGGGCGAGCTCCGCGCTCGGCGGACGTTCGATCACCCGCTCCGGCACCGCCGGCGACTGGGTGTTGCGCCAGCGCGCAAGCTTGTAGACCCCGGTCTTGTAGACGTCCTTGAGGGCGTTGTAGCCGCCGACCATGTCGCCGTAGAGCGTGGCGTAGCCTACCGCCATCTCGCTCTTGTTGCCGGTGGTGAGCACCATCAGCCCCTTCTTGTTGGAGATCGCCATGAGCAGCACGCCGCGACAGCGCGACTGCAGGTTCTCCTCGGTGGTATCGCGCTCGGTGCCGGCGAAGCTCTCCGACAGCGTCTCGGTGAACGCCTCGACCATCGGTGCGATGGGCATGACCTGGTATTCGACGCCGAGCATCTCGGCCTGCTGGGCAGCATCCTCCTTCGAGATGTCCGCGGTGTAGTGGTACGGCATCATCACCGCCTGCACCCGCTGCGGGCCGAGGGCGTCCACCGCGATGGCGAGCGACAGCGCCGAGTCGATGCCGCCGGAAAGCCCCAGCACCACGCCGGAAAAGCCGCTCTTGTTGACGTAGTCGCGAAGCCCGGTGACCAGCGCGCAGTAGAGGCTCTCCTCCTTGGAGGCGACCTCCTCGATCTCGCCGGCCTGTGGCACCCACTCGCCGCCGGACTCGACGAAGCGCACCGGCATCAGCCCCGCCTGCCAGTAGGGCGCGAGTACCTTGAGCGCACCGCTTGCATCGACCACGCTCGAGCCGCCGTCGAACACCAGCTCGTCCTGACCGCCGATGGTGTTGACGTAGACGATCGGCCGGTTCACGGCGCGGGCGCGCTGCTCGAACAGTGCCAGGCGCTCACTGGGCTTCTCCTGGTGGTAGGGCGAGGCGTTGAGGGTCACCAGCACGTCGGCGCCGGCCTCCTTGGCCGCCGCGATCGGCGCGCTCTCCCACAGGTCCTCGCAGATCAGAAGGCCGAGCCGGGCGCCCTTGTGTTCGAACACCAGCGGCTCGCGCCCCGGCACGAAGTAGCGCTGCTCGTCGAACACCTGGTAATTGGGCAGCGCCTGCTTGGCGTATTCTGCCTGCCACTGGCCGTTGTAGAGCACGCCCGCCAGATTGTAACGCTTGCCGTCGCGCACGCCGGGGTAGCCGATGATCACCAGCACGTCGCGAGCGACCTTCTCCGCCATGGTGGCGCGAGCGGCTTCCAGGCGCGACTCCATCGAGGCTCTCAACAGCAGATCCTCCGGCGGGTAGCCCGTCAAGAACAGCTCGGGAAAGACCACCACGTCCGCCCGGTGCTCGATGCGCGCCTCGCGCACGGCTTCGATGGCGCGGGCGGCGTTACCGGGGATATCCCCTACCAGGGGGTCGAGTTGGGCCATTACCAGCGTTAGATCTTGCATGGGCGTTCAAATCTCTTGAGAATCCTGAAACAAGGCATGGGAGGGGCGATGCGAAACGCCTCCCGCAAACCGTACCGGGCGGGTCATTGTCCCGCAAGCGCCCGTCGCAGGCAAAGGCCATGCGCCTCCACCCGAGAGTGATAAAAGGATGAATCTGTTGATCATTCGGCTACTGATCTTTGCAGTCCTGTTCTACGCGGGGCTGAAACTCTACAGCCTGTACCGCCAGCACAAACTTTCTCAGCAAAAGCGGCCGCCGGAGCGTGTCGAAGGCGGCGCCATGGTGCGTTGTCGCTGGTGCGACGTGCACGTGCCGGAAAGCGAGGCGCTGCGCTTCGAGGAGAAATGGTTCTGCTCCAGCGCCCACCGTGAGTGCTATATCCAGGAGCAGAAAGACCGCGACCCGTCCTGAGCTACACGGCGGGGCGCTCGGCGCCGGGCGCGAAAGGCGCCGGGTCGATCAATGGCGGGCGATCGAGCAGCGTATCCACCAGCAGGTGGGTGGACGCCGGTGCCAGCACCAGCCCGTTGCGGTAGTGCCCCGCGTTGATGTAGAGCCGCTGCTGGCCCGGAATCGCGCCGATGAACGGCACGCCCCCGGGTGAGCCGGGCCGCAACCCCGCCCAGTGGTGCGTCACCGGATAGCCGGCCAGGGCCGGCACGATCTCCTCGGCGCTCTTCTCGAGCGAGGCGCGGGCGTGCTCGTCGGTGGCCTTGTCGAAGCCCGCTTCCTCGAGGGTGGAGCCCACCAGCAAAAGGCCATCGCCGCGCGGGATGACGTAGCGCCCGTTCTTGAGCACGACGCGCTCGACGAGCCCCTTGGGCGCCTGGTAGGCGATCATCTGTCCCCTCACCGGACGAATCGGCACCGTGATGCCAAGAGTGGCCAGAAGGGTGGCCGTCCACGCCCCGGCGCACAGCACGATGCGCTCGGCCTGATACTCCCCTTGCGAGGTCTTCACGCCGATCACCTGGCCGCCTCGTTCGACGAACCCTTCGACATCCTGGTGTTCGCTCAAGGTGACCCTGGGCATGGCGGCAAGCCTTGCCCGCAGCGCCTGGCCCAGGCGTGGGTTGCGCACGCTGCCAAGCGTCGGCATCCACAGCGCGCCCTGCTCGTCGTTCACGCCGGCGCGCGGCTCCTTCTCGCGCACGAAAGCGCTGCTCACCCGCTCCAGTGGCTTGCCCAGGCGGCGCGCCCAGGCAAGGGCCGCGTCGTCGTCCTCGACGCTCAGGTACAGGAGCCCCTTCTGGCGATACTCCGGGTCGATGCCAGTTTCTTCGAACAGGCGCAGCGCCAGGGTCGGATAGGCGCCCTCGGACCAGCGCGAGAGCTCGGAAATCGGCGTCGGGTAGCGCCATGGGTAGAGCGGCGAAACGATGCCGCCACCGGCCCAGGAGGCCTCGCGCCCGCAGGCACCGCGCTCGACGATGCGCACCCGCTGGCCGGCATCCGCCAGTTGCAGCGCGGTCATCATGCCGATCACGCCGCCCCCGATGATTAAGAAATCACTCACGATAATCGTCCTTCATTGCCTACACGCCTTTAGGCGCAGGCTTACACGTCCCGGGCTCGCCAGCCTCTAGTCTGAATGCAGACCCTGCAAAGGTGAAGCCCATGCCCCTCGTTTCGACACGCTGCAAGCGCGCCGGCGGCTTCACGTTTCTGGAGCTGATCGTGGCACTGGCGGTCGCCGGCATTACGCTTACGGGCGCCCTGCCCGCC
>NZ_JAMZBD010000348.1:0-3361 GCF_024158685.1 Halomonas sp. 707D4
GTCCTTGACCGGCCAGCCGTACGCGGCGCGCGCGAGCGAAGCCGTCGAAGTCGTCCTCGACGATGGCGCGGGTCAGCTCGCGGGCGCGGTCGGAGCGGAAGTTGACGAAGATCGCCGCGTCGCCGTCGTCGATCGTCACGCCCTGGCCCTCGCGGCGCACCTGGCTTGCGGTGACGAATTCGTCGGTCTCGCCCCGGGCGTAGGCCTGCTCGAGCAGCGCCTCGGCGCTTTCGGCCGCGTGCTCGGCCTGGCCTTCGGTGAGCAGGCGGTAGGCGCTCTCGACCCGCTCCCAGCGGTTGTCGCGGTCCATGGCGTAGAAGCGGCCGATCAGCGAGGCGACGAAGCCGTTGTCGGCGCCGACCAGCTCGGCCAGCTTGGCATTGGCCCGCTCGAGGGAGGCCAGCGCGCTTTGCGGGGCGGTGTCGCGACCATCGAGAAAGGCGTGGATATAGAGGCGCTCGGCGCCGCGCCGGGCGGCGAGCTCGGCCAGGGCGAGAAAGTGGTCTTCGTGGCTGTGCACGCCGCCCGGCGAGAGCAGGCCCAGCAGATGCACCGGCCGCCCCGCGGCGACGGCGGCATCGATCGGCGCGGTGAGGGCGTCGATCGAGTCGAGTTCGCCGTCACGCACCGCCTTGGTGATGCGCGTGAAGTCCTGGTACACCACGCGGCCGGCGCCGAGGTTCATGTGGCCGACCTCGGAGTTGCCCATCTGGCCCTCGGGCAGGCCGACGTGCTCGCCATCGGTATGCACGAAGGCGTGGGGACGCTCGGCCCAGAGCGCATCCATGACCGGGGTGTTCGCGGCGGCCACGGCGTTGTGCGCCGCATCGGGATTGTGGCCGTAGCCGTCCAGGATGATCAGCGCCACCGGGCGCGGGGTCGTTGTCGCCATTGAAACCTCGTGATGTCGGGTGAGCGGGCAGGGAAAGGGAGCTTTCGGTGCCCGGCGCGCCGGGGTCGCGGGCAGCGCGCGCTTGGGGCATCATAACGCAGGCGGCCGCTGGCCGTCATGACCTGCGCGCCGGCGCTTGCGACGTGTATACTGGTCGCGTTTGACAGCGGGCCGACCGCTATTTTTGCATAGACCTACTTTGCATAGACCAAGAGATTGTGTTCACGATGATCGATCAGCTGTTCGAATTCGTAACGAACCACCCGCTGCTGGTGGGTGCCTTCGTGCTGGTACTGCTTGCCTGGCTCGTCTACGAGACGCGCAGCGCCGCCACGCACGCCGTGACCTCGTCTCAAGCGACCCAGCTCATCAACCGCGAAGACGCGGTGGTGGTGGACGTGCGCGAGAGCAAGGAGTTCAAGGCCGGCCATATCGCCGGAGCGCGCAACATTCCCCAGTCCAGCCTGGAGACCCGCATGAAGGAGCTTGAGAAGGTGAAGGACAAGCCCGTCATCGTGGTGTGCAAGCATGGCCAGAGCGCGGGAACCGTTCAGGCCAAGCTCGCCAAGGCGGGCTTCGAGCGCGCCCACAAGCTCAAGGGTGGCATGGCGCAGTGGCAGGCGGACGGCCTGCCCGTGGTGAAGAAGTAAGCGTCCCGACGTATCCTCATTTCAACGTAACAATCAAGGAGTACTCCCATGGCGGAAGAGAACAACGCCCCCCAGCAAGGCGCTGGCGCGGCCGAGGGTGACAAGCCCCAGCTGAAATTCTCGCTGCAGCGCATCTACGTCAAGGACATCTCGTTCGAGGCACCCAACTCGCCCTCGGTCTTCAAGCAGGCGTTCAAGCCCAAGGTCAACCTGGACTTGAACACCACCAGCACCAAGATCGCCGACGACCAGTACGAGGTCGTGGTGAAGGTGACCGCCCAGGTCAACGACAGCGAAACCGGCACCACCTCGTTTCTGGCCGAGATCGAGCAGGCGGGACTTTTCCGCATTGCCGGCCTCGAAGGCGCCCAGCTCGAGCAGACCCTCGGCGCGTTCTGCCCGAACCTGCTGTTCCCCTACGCCCGCGAGTGCGTGGACAACCTGGTCAACCGGGGTGGTTTCCCGCCGCTGATGCTGGCGCCGGTCAACTTCGAGGCGATGTACGCCCAGCGCAAGAAGCGCGAAGCGCAAGCCGCCCAGGCCGCTACCGAAAACACCCACTAAGCGCCATGAAAGCCGACTGGTACGCTCGACACGCCAAGATGCCCCGACTGTACGTGCCGGCCGCCCTCGCGCCCGGCGCCCGGGTGGCGCTTCCCGAGGGTCCGGCGCGCCACGTCAGCCGCGTGCTGCGCATGAGCGAAGGGGCGCCTCTGGTGCTGTTCGACGGCCAAGGGCATGAAGCGGGCGCGCTGCTCGAGGAGGCAGGGCGCAAGCGGACCGTGGCACGTGTCGAGTGCGTCTGGCCCGGCGAAGGGGAGTCGCCGCTGGCGGTGCACCTGGGCCAGGCGATCTCCAAGGGCGACCGGATGGATTACGCCATCCAGAAGGCCGTGGAACTGGGCGTGGCGGCGATCACCCCGCTCTATACCGAGCGGGGCGACGTGCGCCTGAAGGATGAGCGCGAAGCCAAGAAGCAGGCCCACTGGCAGGCAGTGGCCGACAGCGCCTGCGAGCAGAGCGGGCGCGCCACGGTGCCCACGGTGCACCCGCCCATGGCGCTGGCCGAGTGGCTCGCCCTGCGCGACGAGCCGCTCAGGCTGATGCTGCACCTGGCCACCGGCAACCGCTTCGATATGCGCGAGCGCCCGCGGGCGGCGGCGCTGCTGATCGGCCCGGAAGGCGGGCTCACCGAGCAGGACATCCACGCGGCCAGCACCCACGGCTTCACGCCGCTGACCCTGGGGCCTCGGGTACTGCGCACCGAAACCGCCCCCGTGGTCGCCTTGACCCTTCTACAGCACCACTTCGGCGATATGTAAGCGCTCACTCGCGAGCGCTTCTCCTTGCGGTCTTTCTCCTTCATTCCCGCTCGAACAGCTTCTCGCAGCGCCATTGGGCGCAGGCCGCGCGTTTGAACGCATTCAGCACCACGGGCTTGAGCTGGGGCAGCGCTTCGCCGGAGAGCCCGCTCAGCACATGGATGCGCGTGTGATCCCCCGCCGAGTAGCCGATCCAGCAGGGTAGCCACAAGGGCGTGGGGGGTGACGGCTGAAGCGTCACGTGCCACGCTCGGGGGCGGGCCAGGCGCTCCCACAGCCACTGCTTCGCCAGGGTTTCGGCCGCAGGCGGCTCGCCGGTCTCAAGGCGTGCACCGTCGGCAGGTGCGGCGGCAAGCGCCGGCAGTTCGCGGTGCGACAGCAGCAGCGGACGGCGCATGTCGCCAGCGCTGAGCAGCCAGGCGCTGGGCGCTTCGAACGCCTCGCCCACGGCGAAGGCCCAGAGGTGCACCCAGGCCGGTTCGAAGCGAGCCGCCCGG
>NZ_JAMZBD010000349.1:0-3349 GCF_024158685.1 Halomonas sp. 707D4
CTCCGAAGACGACGCCAAGGCGATGGTCGAGACCTACCGCGACGACCTCGTGGCGGGCAACCACGTCGCCAATGCGCTGGTTCAGGAACCCAACAAGTCGCTGTTCGTCGACTGGGCGCCGTACCTGGGCCACGAGTGGTCCGGCGATGCCGACACCACCGTCGACATGAAGCGCCTGCAACAGCTCGCCGCCCGAATGTGCGAGATCCCGGACGGGGTCGACGTGCAGCGCCAGGTCGCCAAGATCTACGAGGACCGGCGCAAGATGCAGGCCGGCGGCATGGGGCTCAACTGGGGCTTCGCCGAGACACTTGCCTACGCCACGCTGCTCGATCAGGGCCACCCGATCCGCATCACCGGCCAGGACGTGGGCCGCGGCACCTTCTCGCACCGCCACGCCGTCATCCATAACCAGAAGGATGGCAGCACCTACGTGCCGCTGCAGAACATGGCCGACGGTCAGCCGCGCTTCACCATCCACGACTCCTTCCTCTCGGAAGAAGCCGTGCTGGCCTTCGAGTACGGCTACTCGACCACTGCACCCAACGACCTGGTCATCTGGGAAGCGCAGTTCGGCGACTTCTTCAACGGTGCCCAGGTGGTGGTGGATCAGTTCATCTCCTCCGGCGAGACCAAGTGGGGTCGGCTGTGCGGTCTGACCATGCTGCTGCCCCACGGCTACGAAGGCCAGGGCCCCGAGCACTCCTCGGCGCGTCTCGAGCGTTTCCTGCAGATGTGCGCCGAGCACAACATGCAGGTGTGCGTGCCCACCACGCCCGCGCAGATCTTCCATCTGCTGCGTCGCCAGGTGATCCGCCCGCTGAGAAAGCCGCTGATCGTGATGTCGCCCAAGTCGCTTCTGCGCCACAAGGACGCCACCTCGAGCCTCGAGGATCTGGCCGACGGCAAGTTCCACATGGTGCTGCCGGACCAGGCGGATCTGCCGGCGGAAAAGGTCACTCGGGTCATCATGTGCGCCGGCAAGGTTTATTACGATCTGGCCAACTGGCGCGTGGAAAACGAGCGCACCGATACGGTCATCGTTCGCCTCGAGCAGCTTTACCCCTTCCCGAAGGAAGAGCTTCTGGAAGCGCTTCAGGCGTATGCCAACGTGGAAGACATCGTATGGTGCCAGGAAGAGCCGCAGAACCAGGGTGCCTGGTACTCCAGCCAGCACCACATGCGGATCGTGGCCGATATGCTCAAGGACGGCCTGGGCCGTGACTTGAAATTCGCCGGACGTCCGGCCTCTGCGGCTCCCGCGGCAGGTTACATGTCCGTCCACACCGAACAGCAGCGCCAGCTGGTGGAAGACGCTTTCAATCTATAAGCGCCCACCGGGTTTAAAGAACCTATAAGGGAAATGACATGGCTACTGAGATCAAAGCGCCGACCTTTCCGGAATCCGTTGCCGAAGGCACGGTAGCCGCGTGGCACAAGAAGCCGGGTGACAGCGTCGAGCGCGACGAGCTGATCGTCGAGATCGAGACCGACAAGGTGGTGCTCGAGGTCCTCGCGCCGGAAGCGGGCACGCTTTCCGACGTGATGGCCGAAGAGGGCGATACCGTCGAATCCGAACAGGTGCTGGGCAAGCTCGGCGCCGCTGGCGATGCCAAGTCCGGGGATAAGTCCGGCGATGGCGAGAAGGCCGAGAAGAGCGAAAAGGAAGAGGGTGCTGCCAAGGCGTCTGCCTCTGAAGGCGGCAAGGCGTCCGGTGGCAAGCAGCACGACGTGAAGGCGCCGAGCTTCCCCGAGTCGATCCAGGAAGGCACCGTGGCCACCTGGCACAAGAAAGTGGGCGAAGCGGTCAAGCGTGACGAAGTGCTGGCCGACATCGAGACCGACAAGGTCGTGCTCGAAGTCGTCGCCCCCGCCGACGGCGCACTGGCCGAGATCAAGGCCGAAGAGGGCAGCCAGGTCGAGTCCGAAGCGGTTCTGGCCGTGTTCACCGAAGGTGCCGGCGGCGATAGCGGCGCGGGCGAAAGCCAGAGCGCAAGCGCCTCTGAAGGCAGCGACGATGACGGCGCCGACGAGAAAGTGGGCGACAAGATCGTCGCCCCGGCGGCGCGCAAGATGATCGCCGAGCACGATCTGGACGTGTCCAGGATCGAAGGCACCGGCAAGGGCGGTCGCGTCCTGAAGGAAGACGTGCAGAAGGCCGTGAAGGATGGCAGCGCCAAGAAAGCCACCAAGTCCTCGGCGCCGGCCAAGAAAGCCGCCGCGCCGGTGGCAGAAGGGGATCGCGCCGAGAAGCGCGTGCCGATGACGCGCCTGCGCAAGACCATCGCCAAGCGTCTGGTCGAAGCCCAGCAGACCGCCGCCATGCTCACCACCTACAACGAGGTGGACATGGGCGCGGTGATGAATCTGCGCGCGCAGTACAAGGAGACCTTCCAGAAGGCCCACGACACCAAGCTCGGCTTCATGGGCTTCTTCGTCAAGGCGGCATCCGAAGCGCTCAAGCGCTTCCCGGACGTCAACGCCTCCATCGACGGTGACGAGATCGTCTACCACGGCTTCCAGGACATCGGCGTGGCCGTGTCCACCGACCGTGGCCTGGTCGTGCCGGTACTGCGTGACACCGACGCCATGAAGATCGCCGACGTCGAGAAGGGCATCGTCGATTTCGGCAAGCGTGCCCGCGACGGCAAGCTCGGCATCGACGAGATGCAGGGCGGCACCTTCACCATCACCAACGGCGGTATCTTCGGCTCGCTGCTCTCCACGCCGATCATCAACCCGCCGCAGACGGCCATCCTGGGAATGCACAAGATCCAGGAGCGCCCGATGGCGGTCAACGGCAAGGTCGAGATCCGCCCGATGATGTACCTGGCGCTCTCCTATGACCACCGCATGATCGATGGGAAGGACGCGGTCCAGTTCCTGGTCACCATCAAGAACCTGCTGGAAGATCCGGCGCGCCTGCTGCTGGACGTGTAACGCCACGTGCGCCGGGCGACTCCCGGCGCACTCGCACGCTCTCCCAGACGTTTCATGTTATCGCCCAAGGCCTCTTGCTCTGTTTCAATCACCGCAAGGGTCACTCAGCGAAAGGAGCCAACATGGCTGACAAGTTTGATGTAATCGTTATCGGCGCCGGCCCCGGCGGCTACGTCGCCGCCATCCGCGCGGCCCAGCTCGGCAAGAAAGTGGCCTGCGTCGAGAAGTGGATCGGCAAGGAAGGCAACGTGGTTCACGGCGGCACGTGCCTGAACGTGGGCTGCATTCCTTCCAAGGCGCTGCTCGAAGCCTCGCACAAGTACATCGAAGCCAAGCACGATTTCGATGACCTGGGCATCCAGGCCGGCGATGTCTCCATGGACGTCACCAAGATGATGGCCCGCAAGGA
>NZ_JAMZBD010000350.1:0-3345 GCF_024158685.1 Halomonas sp. 707D4
GAACCTGCCCGCCGGCAGCGATACCGTGATTCCCCGCGAGCAGTTCGAGGAGCGCGACGGGCAGGTTCTGCTCACGGCACCAGCGCGCGTGGTGAAGGGTCAAAACGTACGCCAGGCCGGCGAAGAGCTCGCCGCCGGCGCTGCGGTGCTCGGCGCCGGCACGCACTTGGACGCCGCCGCCCTCGGGCTTCTCGCCTCGCTCGGCCTTGCCCGGGTGAGCGTGGTCAAGCGCCCGGTGGTCGCGCTTTTCTCCACCGGCAACGAGGTCGTCGCCCCCGGCGAGGCGCTGCCGCCCGCCGGGGTATTCGATGCCAACCGCTTTGCATTGATGGGGCTTCTGCGCGAGCACGACGCCTGCGTGCTCGATCTGGGCATCCTGCCCGACGAGCCCGCGGCGATCGAGGCGGCCCTGGCCGGGGCCGCCGCGCGAAGCGATCTGGTGCTGACCAGCGCCGGCGTCTCCGCCGGCGAGCGCGACTTCACCCGGGCCGCCCTCGACGCCCTGGGCCAGCTGGCCTTCTGGCGCGTGGCGCTGCGCCCGGGGCGGCCGCTTGCCGCCGGGCTTCTCGGCGAGCGCCGTACCCCCTTCGTGGGCCTGCCGGGCAATCCGGTGGCGGCCATGGTGGCCTTTCACCAGTTCGTGGCACCACTGCTTGCACGCCTTCAGGGCCTGCCCGCCGCCGCGCCGGGGCGGCTCGCGGCGGTGCTCGAGACGCCGATCCAGGGCCGCCGCCAGCGCACCGACCTGCTTCGCGGCGTCTACCGCTGCGACGCGCAGGGCCGGCTTCACGTGCGAATCACCGGGGCCCAGGGCTCGGGTATGCTAACCTCCATAGTGGCGGCCAACTGCCTGATCGAGCTTGGCGACGATCAGGACGCCGCCGCCGCGGGCGAGACCGTGACGATCCAGCCGCTCGCCGCGCCGCAACCGCCCGCAACGCCGCCCTCCACCGACCTATCGAGATGGCCATGACCGAGCAACTGATCGACCCCATTGGCCGCCGCGTCAACTACGTACGGATATCGGTCACCGACCGCTGCGACTTCCGCTGTGTCTACTGCATGAGCGAGGAGATGACGTTTCTGCCCCGCGCTCAGGTGCTCACCCTCGAGGAGATCGCCACCATCGCCCGCGCCTTCACCGAGCTCGGCGTCGAGAAGATTCGTCTCACCGGGGGCGAGCCGCTGGTGCGCGCCAACATCACCCAGCTGGTCGACGAGATCGGCGCCCTGGGGCTTGCCGATTTCACCATGACCACCAACGGCGCGAGCCTCAGAAAGCACGCCCGGCGCCTCAAGGAGGGCGGGCTCACCCGGCTCAACGTGAGTTTGGACTCGCTCGACCCCGCGCGCTTCAAGGCGCTGACCCGCACCGGCGATCTCGACAAGGTGATCGACGGCATTCGCGCTGCCAAGGAGGCGGGCTTTTCGCGCATCAAGCTCAACGCGGTGATTTTGAAAGGGCGCAACGACGACGAAGTGCTGGACCTGGTCGCGTTCGCTCGCCGCGAAGGGCTCGACTTGAGCTTCATCGAGGAGATGCCGCTGGGCGACGTCTCGGATCACTCCCGCGCCGAGACCTTCTTCTCGAGCGACGACGTCAAGGCGCTGATCGAAACCCGCTACGCGCTGACGCCCAGTGCCGTGACCACGCTGGGCCCGTCGCGCTACTTTAGCATGAGCGACAGCGACAGCCGGATCGGCTTCATCTCGCCGCACAGCCACAACTTCTGCGACAGCTGCAACCGCGTGCGGGTGACCGTCGAGGGGCGGCTTCTGCTGTGCCTGGGCAACGAGCACTCGGTGGACCTGCGCGCGGTGATTCGCCGCCACCCCGGCGACATGGCCAAGCTCAAGCAGGCGATCGTCGATGCGCTGCCGCTCAAGCCCGAGCGCCACCACTTCACCACCGATGGCGACGTCCAGGTGGTGCGCTTCATGAACATGACCGGAGGCTAGCCCTTGGCGCCCACGCGCATTCCCACCCACGTCGTGACCGGGTTTCTCGGCAGCGGCAAGACCACGCTCATCCACAGCCTGATCGCCCAGAAGCCCGTGGGCGAAACCTGGGCAATCCTGGTCAACGAATTCGGCCAGATCGGCATCGACCAGGCGATGTTCGAAGAGCGGGGCGACGTCGTGGTCAAGGGGCTGCCCGGGGGGTGCCTGTGCTGCCAGTTGGCCTTCGTGCTGCAGGCGGGGCTGGTCAACCTGATCGCCCGCGCCCGACCCGACCGGCTGATCATCGAGCCGTCGGGGCTCGGGCACCCGGCGGGACTTCTCGACCTGCTGCGCGGCGACGCCTTTCGTGAGGCGCTCGAGGTGCGCGACATCGTCGTCGCCCTCGACCCGCGCCGGCTCGACGAGCCGAAAGTGCGCGAGCACGAGACCTTCAACGACCAGCTGGCGGTGGCCGATGCGGTGGTACTCACCCAGCTCGAACACGTGAGCAGCGACCAGCGCGCCCGCGCCCACGCTTTTCTCGAGGCGCGCTGGCCGCGCCCGAAATGGGTGCATGAAGCCGAGCACAGGACGCTGCCGCTGGCCCTGCTCGAAGAGGGCGGCGAGGCGCCCTTCAAGGCGCTCGAGCGGCCCGATGCGCATCGCAGGCTCGTAGCGCCGCCGTCGCTCGAGGGCGGCTTCTTCGATCCCGCGCCGCGCCCGGGGGCGCCGCGCTGCGAAACCGCAAGCTCGCTGGGCTACACCTCCACGGGGCTGCGCGGCATCCCGACGACCGCTTCGATCTCGACCTGCTCGCCCAGCTTCTTTCCACGCTGCCGAAAGCGGCTCGGGCCAAGGGGGTCTTTCACACCCATGATGGCTGGAAGCGGCTTAACCGCGCCGAAGGCGCGCTGAGCGTCGAGGCGAGCACCTGGCGCCAGGATTCGCGCCTCGAGATCCTCCTGCCCGACGCCCAGGCGAGCGCGGACGGTCACGCCGCGCTTCTCGAGCGGCTGCGCCCGCGCGCCTAGGCGAGCGCCTGCTCCTCGAGCTGCGCCACCGGCACGGGGCGGCCGAACAGGTAGCCCTGGTAGGCGAGGCAGCCATGGGCGCGCAGCCACTCGTACTGGGCGCGCATCTCCACGCCCTCGGCGATCACCTCGAGGCTCAGGCTCTCGGCCAGCGCAATGGTACTCTCGACGATGGCGGCGTTGGCGTCGCTGGTCAGCACCTGCTGGACGAAGGACTGGTCGATCTTGAGCTGGTCGAGCGGCAGCTTCGCGAGGTAGGAAAGCGACGAGTAGCCGGTGCCGAAGTCGTCCAGCGAGAAGCGCACGCCCCGGCGCTTCAGGCGCAGCATGGTCTCGCGCACGTTCTCCGGCGCCTCGACGAACAGCGACTCGG
>NZ_JAMZBD010000351.1:0-3334 GCF_024158685.1 Halomonas sp. 707D4
GTTCATCCAGATCTCGCCGGCTTCGTCGGAGATCAGGATGATCGCCATGCCCTGGTCGGCAAGGTTGCGGATGATCTCGAAGATGCCCGCCTTGGCACCGACGTCCACGCCGATGGTCGGGCAGTCGAGGATCAGGACGTCCGGCTCGGTGGCCAGCCACTTGGCCAGCGCCACGCGCTGCTGGTTGCCGCCGGAGAGCGACGACACCGCAAGCGTCGGGTCGCTCACCTTGGTCTTGAGCTCCTTGATCCAGTGCGCGGTGAGCGCCTTGATGCGCCCGGGCGACAGGAAGCCGCGCGGCTTCTCGAGCGCGGGCAGCACCGTCACGGCGCTGTTCATCTCGATCGACTGGTTCTGCACCAGTCCCAGATTCAGCCGGTCCTCCGAGAGGTAGGCGATCTGATGGCGCACGGCGTCGCGGTTCGAGCGCAGTTTCAAGGGCTTGCCATCCTTGAACATCCGCCCGCCGGTGGGCCGGGTCATGCCGAAGATCGTGTGGGCGAGCTCGCTGCGCCCGGCGCCGAGCAGCCCGGTCAAGCCCAGGATCTCGCCGCGGTGCAGGGTGAAGGAGACGTTCTCGAACTCGCCTTCACGGCTCAGTTCCTGAAGCTCCAGCACCGGCGCGCCTTTCCAGGCGCTCTTCCTGGGCGTGTGTTCGAGCTCGAGACCGGTCATCAGCGTGGAGAGCCGCGCCTGGGTCATGCCCTCGGTGGGGTAGGTGCCCACCAGGCGGCCGTTTCTCAGCACCGTGACGCGCTGGCAGACGTCCAGCACTTCCGCCAGGCGGTGGCTGACCAGCACGATCGAGATGCCCTGGTCGGCGAGCGAGCGGGTGATGTCGAGCAGCGACTGCACTTCCTTGTAGGTCAGCGAGGCGGTCGGCTCGTCCATGAAGATGATGCTGGCGCCGGCGCGCAGCACCCGGCAGATCGCCACCAGCTGGCGATGGGCGATGGAGAGCTCCTCGACCCGGGCGGCGGGGTCGAGATCGAGCCCGAACCGGGCGATGATCTCGCGTGCCTCGTCGAGTGCGCGCCTGGCGGAAAGCGGGCGCCAGGGGCGGGCCACGTAGTCGTCGAAGACGATGTTCTCCGCCACGGTGAGGTGGGGAAAGAGCGCCAGATCCTGCCAGATGACGTGGATACCGCGGTTTCTGGCCTCGAGCGGGCTGATTGCGGACAGCGTCTCGTCGCCGAAGGTGAATTCCACCCCGGGTTCGGGGGTGTAGACGCCGTTGATGATCTTGATCAGGGTGCTCTTGCCGCAGCCGTTCTCGCCGGCCAGGCACAGCACCTCGCCCCGGCGCAGCTCGAACTCGACGTCGTCGAGCACGCGGCTCTGACCGAATACCTTGCTGACATGACGCGCGCGAATCGCGATATCGCTCATCGGCGGCTTCTCTCTGGACATGGGGGTTCTCTTCACATGACTGCCGCGCTCGAGGAGCGCGGCAGGCGTTTTACACGGTTCGAACAGCGCGGGTTCAGAGGCCGAGTTCGGCCAGCGCGTCGACGCTGTCGGCGTTGAGTTCCACGGGCTTGGCGGCGAAGATCGTGTGGCCGTCGAGGGTGATCTCGCCCAGCACCGGAAGCGTGTCGCCATCGCTCACCTCGCCGCCCTCGTAGAGCAGGTGGCCCAGCGCCACGAACGCCTGGCCGGCTTCCAGCGGGCTCCACTGGAAACCGCCGGTGATCACGCCCTCGTGCACCAGCCGGCGGCCCTGGCCCGGCGAGAACAGGCCCATCACGGCGACGTCGCCGGCAAGTCCCCGCTCCTTCACCGCCCGGGCCGCCCCGATGGTGCCTTGGCTGCCGAAGGACATGATGCCGGCCAGGTCCTCGTGGGCGCGCAGCAGGTCGAGCGTGGTGCTGCGGCTGTCATCGACGCTCTCCGCCACGCCGAAGCGCTCCGCCGCCGGGGTCAGGCCCGGGCAGTTCTCTTCCAGCCAGTTCACCGCAGCGTCCGCCCAGGCGTTGTGGGCCGGCACGCTCAGGCCGCCCACGTAAACGGCGTAGGAGCCCTCGCAGCCGGTGGTGTCCGCCATGAGGCGTGCGTGCTCTTCGCCGAGCTGCTGGGCGGAGATCATCTCGAAGTCGTAGTCGATGTTGACCGACTCGGGGCTTTCGTGGGTCAGCACGATGATGCCCTGGCTGCGGGCGCGCTCGAGCACCGGCTCCAGCACTTCACGGTCGTTGGGCACCACGCCGATGACGTCCACGCCACGGCTGATCAGATCCTCGATGGCGCGTACCTGCAGGGCCGGGTCGGCGCTGGTGGGACCGACCATGTAGGCCTCCACGCCCAGCTCCTCACCCATCTGCTCGATCCCCTTTTCCATGGCGTTGAACCAGGGAATGCCGCCCACTTTAGCCACCACGGCGATGGTCGGGGGCTGCTGGGCCAGGGCGGTGGCGCTGGCCAGTGCGCCGGTAAGCGTTGCGGCGGCCAGAAGAGCTCTTTGTGTCATCGTCTTTTCCTGTGCGGGTGGCGAACGAAGCCAGCGAAATGGGTGTCCCGAGTAACGTCGTCCGACGACCATCGGTGCGGCCCGTCTTTTTTTCTTCGATCTTCGAAAGGTGTGTTTCGAGTGAATTAACAGAGACTTGGGCGCCGTAAGCAATCATCGACAACGAAACATGCACAATCGGTTGTGCAAAGTGTATCATTGTTGCGCGGCGTCATCACGTCAATGCGACTTTTATCTACTGCAAGGAGCTGCCACGTGGCCAGTGACTCAGCCAAACGGCTCACCATCTACGATCTCGCCCGGCTTGCCGAGACCTCGCCAAGCACCGTCAGCGCGGTGCTCAACGGCTCCTGGAAGCGCCGGCGCATCAGCCAGAAGCTGGCCGACAAGATCCTCACCCTGGCACAGTCGGAAGGCTATTCCGCCAACATGCAGGCCCGGGCGCTGCGCCGCGAGCGCTCGGGCATCATCGGCATGATCCTGCCGCTCTACGACAACCGCTACTTCAGCTCCATCGCCCAGCACTTCGAAGCCCAGGCGCGCAAGCGCGGGCTGTTCGCCATCGTTGCCTGCACCAACCGCGACCCGGCCCAGGAGCGCGAGGCGGCGCGGATGATGCTCGCCTACCGGGTGGAGTGTCTGGTGAGCACCGGCGCTACCGACCCGGACACCATCTCCCTCATGTGCGAGGAGGCGGGCGTGGCCAGCCTCAATCTGGACCTGCCGGGAAGCAAGGCGCCGTCGATCATCTCCGACAACCGCGACGGCGCGCGCCGCCTGACGCTGGCGATCCTCGATCGGCTGGACGCAAACGGCGCCGCGCAGAGCGACGGCGTGCTGTTCATCGGCGGGCGCGGGGAGGACCAC
>NZ_JAMZBD010000352.1:0-3312 GCF_024158685.1 Halomonas sp. 707D4
GAGCGATGCGGCGTCGCCCGCCTTGAGCTCGAGCTCGAGCTCCTGGATCGTCGCGCGCGCCTCGCCCGCGCGAATCTCGCCCTGGTCGAGCACGAGCTCGATGGTGCTGCCCTGGTGCTCGACGAGCCAGCGCCGGCGGACGAAATCGGTGGCGAGTACCGGGGCGAGCCTGCCCAGTGTCTCATCGAGGGCGCTTTCGAAAGGCGGCAGGGCGGCCAAGGCATCGAGATCGAGCGTCCCGTCCACCGGCCACTCCCACTCCTGGCGCGCGGAGAGCCCGCCGCCGCCCTGGCCCTTGGTCTTCACGGTCTGCAGGGTGTGATTGCCCTGGCGGCGCAGGCGCAGGGCGATCCCGGCCCGGGAAAGCGCGCCGTCCGGCGTGTCGAAATAGGTGTTGGCGAGTGTCAGCGCCTCGGCGCCCTCCGTCAGCATGGGATGGCGCTCCACTCTATCGAGGCAGGCTTTGGGCAGGGCCAGCTTGAGCTCGATCTCGAGCGGGTTTGCATTTTTCATGACATTGACCACCTTTAAAACATGACCGTTTGGTTAATTTTCGATGACATTGTGAACTTTTCATGACGGCGGCAGGCGCACTCTTTATACTAGCGCCGCCATTTTCAGGCATACCACCCTCAGGATGAAAGGCACCATGGCTACCTCCAATCCTTTTTCCGCCATGTTCGGACGCTCGCCGTTCCAGCCGCTTCTGGCCCATATCGTCAAGGCCAACGAGTGCGCGGACCAGCTGCTACCGTTCTTCGAGGCGTCGCTGGCCGGCGAGTGGGACAAGGCCGCCGAGATTCGCGAACGCGTCACCCAGCTCGAGCACGACGCCGATACGCTCAAGACCGAGCTGCGCCTCAATCTGCCCAACACCATGTTCCTGCCGGTGTCGCGCTCGGACCTTCTGGATTTGATCAGCGTGCAGGACAAGATCGCCAACAAGGTGCGCGACATCACCGGCATCATGCTGGGACGCAAGATGCGCGTGCCCGACGAGCTCGCCGAGCCGATGCGCGACTACATGCTCACCAGCGTCGCCTGCGTCGCCCAGGCGCGCCAGGCCCTGGAGGAGCTCAAGGAGCTTCTGGAGTCCGGTTTCGGGCGCAACGTCTCGGACGTGATGCAGAACATGATTCGCGAACTGCACACCCTGGAGCACCAGGCGGACGATCAGCAGGTGGCGATTCGTCGCCAGCTGTTCGAGCTCGAAAGCGTGCTGCCCCCGGTCGACGTGATCTTTCTCTACAAGATCATCGAGTGGGTGGGCGAGGTATCCGACCGCGCGGAACGCGTGGGTAGTCGACTGCAGATCTTGACCGCACGCTAAGGGGAACGCATGCAGATTATTGCCCAATATGGCGACATCTTTATCATTCTGGCCTGTGTCTTCGGCTTCTTCATGGCCTGGGGGGTGGGTGCCAACGACGTCGCCAACGCCATGGGTACCTCGGTGGGATCGAAGGCGATCACCATCAAGCAGGCCATCATCATCGCGGTCATCTTCGAGTTCCTGGGTGCCTGGCTTGCCGGCGGCGAGGTCACCGCGACCATTCGCGGCGGCATTCTCGACCCGGGGCTGCTGGCATCGCACCCCGAGCTTCTGGTGTACGGCATGCTCTCGGCGCTGCTGGCAGCGGGGTTTTGGCTGTTGATCGCCTCCGCGCGGGGCTGGCCGGTCTCCACTACCCACTCCGTCGTGGGCGCCATCGTCGGTTTCGGCGCCGTGGGCCTGGGCATGGACGCGGTGAACTGGGCAGGCGTGGGCACCATCGCCTCGAGCTGGCTCGTGTCCCCGCTGCTGGCGGGCGTCATTTCCTTCGTGCTGTTCAAGTCGGTCCATCATTTGATCTTCGAAAACGAGGATCCCTTCGCCGCCGCCAAGCGCTACGTGCCGGGATACATCTTCCTGGTCGGTTTCATCGTGTCGATGGTCACGCTGACCAAGGGGCTCAGCCACGTGGGGCTGAACCTGACGTTTGGCCAGAGCTTCGCGCTCTCGATAGTGCTGGGTCTCGTGATCACCGCGCTGGGCGTCACCATGCAGCGGCGCATCAAGTTCGAGAAGAACGCAAGCGATCATTTCGGCTACGCCAACGTCGAGCGCGTCTTCGGCGTGCTGATGGTATTCACTGCCTGTGCCATGGCCTTCGCCCATGGCTCCAACGATGTGGCCAACGCCGTGGGGCCGCTGGCCGCCGTCATCAGCGTGGTGCAAAGCCAGGGCATGATCGACAGCGCCTCGCTCGTTCCCTGGTGGGTGTTGATCCTGGGGGGAGGCGGTATCGTGTTCGGTCTGGTCACCTACGGCCACAAGGTCATTGCCACGGTAGGGACCGGCATCACCGAACTCACTCCCAGTCGCGGGTTTGCGGCCACCCTGGCGGCGGCCACCACCGTGGTGCTGGCCTCCGGCACCGGGCTTCCGATCTCGACCACCCACACCCTAGTAGGGGCAGTGCTGGGCGTGGGTCTGGCCCGGGGCATGGCGGCGCTGAACCTTCGCGTCATCGGCACCATCGTGATGTCCTGGCTGATCACGCTTCCGGCTGGCGCCGGGCTTTCCATCGTCTTCTTCTTCATGTTCAAGGGCATGTTCGGCTAGACGCCACGGCCTCCGCGAGCGGCACCGTTGCGCTGCGCCTTCGGGCGAGATGCGCAAAACGGTGCCGCTCTTTTTTTGCTCTGCTAAAGTAGGCGCTTGCTCCTTACGCACGCATCGTCCACTCACTCCTGCCGGAGAGCGGTTCTTGGATACACGCTTCCCCTTCGTCGACTGGTTTCGCAACGCCTCGCCCTACATCAACGCCCACCGGGGGCGAACCTTCGTCATCCTGATCGAGGGCGAGGCCATGGCCTCCGGCCACGGCGAGCAGCTGATCCAGGACCTGGCGCTGCTGCACACCCTGGGCGTGCGCCTGGTGGTGGCCTTCGGCATTCGCCCGCAGGTGCAGGCGGCGCTGAATGCCGCCGGCGTCGAGCCGGCGCGCGTGGACGGGCGCTGGGTGGCGGATTCTTCCGTCATGACCCACGTCGAGCAGGTGGCGTCCCACCAGCGGCTGTGGCTCGAGGCGCGGCTCTCGCTCGGGCTACCGAGCTCGCCCCTGCACGGGGTGGAGCTGAGCGTGGTCTCCGGCAACCTGGTGACCGCCAAGCCGTTGGGCGTGCGCGAAGGGGTGGACTTCGATCACAGCGGCGAGGTGCGCCGGGTGCGCGCCACCGCCATCAAGGAGCTGCTGGCCCAGGGGTCGCTGGTATTGCTGCCGCCGCTCGGGTTCTCCAGCACCGGCGAGGTGTTCGACCTCGACGCCG
>NZ_JAMZBD010000353.1:0-3306 GCF_024158685.1 Halomonas sp. 707D4
GGCCCATACCCTGGCGCGCCTGCACGGCGCCTTCCCGACGGCGCGCCTGGCGCTGTGTCTGGACGCCGACGATCGCTGGTTCGACCCCGCCTGGGTGCCGTTTGCGCACTGGCAGCGCATCGATGGCGGGCGCGAGCGCATGGAGAGCGTGCGCAACGCCCTGGCCGCCATCGACGCCGCCGACGATGACCTGGTGATGGTGCACGACGTGGCGCGCCCCTGCGTCACCGTCGCCGACCTTCAGGCGCTGCACCTCGCCGCCGGTGCTCACCCGGACGGGGCGCTCTTGGCCATGCCCGTGGCGGATACCATGAAGCGCGAAGGCGGCGAGTGCCAGAGCGTGACCACCGAGCCCCGCGATGGGCTCTGGCATGCGCTCACCCCCCAGGGGTTTCGCTTCGCGCTGCTCGAGCGCGCGCTTTCCCAGGCGACGGCGCGCGGTATCACCGTCACCGACGACGCCTCCGCCGTCGAGGCGCTGGGTAGGGCGCCCAGACTGGTCAGCGCCCGGCGCGACAATCTGAAAATCACGCACCCCGACGATCTTGCCCTGGCGGCGGCCATCCTGGCGCTGCAGGCAGGCGACGGCAACGAAGAGTAGTCTCATGCGAATCGGCCATGGATTTGACGTACACCGCTTCGGGCCCGGCGACCACCTGATGGTCGGCGGCGTCCGGCTGCCTTTCGACCAGGGCTTCGTCGCCCACTCCGACGGCGACGTGCTGCTGCACGCGATCAGCGACGCGCTGCTCGGCGCCTTGGCGCTGGGCGACATCGGCCACCACTTCCCGGACACCGACCCGGCCTTCGAAGGCGCCGACAGCCGCGCGCTTCTGCGCCACGTCATGGCCCTGGTCCACGAAGCGGGGTTCGAACTCGGCAACCTGGATGCCACGATCATGGCCCAGGCGCCCAAGATGGCCCCGCATATCGAGGCCATGCGCGCGGTGATCGCCGACGACATCGGCGCCGCGCTCGGCCAGGTGAACGTCAAGGCGACCACCACCGAGCGGCTGGGCTTCACCGGTCGCGGCGAGGGCATTGCCGCCGAGGCGGTGGTGCTGCTGGTGGCGCGATGAGCGCATCGCCCTGGACGCGCTCGCTCAATACGCGCTTTGATGCGCCGCTGCCGGGCGAATACCGGCGCCAGCCAGAAGACTTCGTCGTCGACGAGCAGCTCGATTTCACCCCGGAGGGTAGCGGCGAGCACCTGTGGCTGCGCCTCGAGAAGCGTCGCCAGACGACCCTCGAGGTGGTGAAGGCGCTGAGCCAGCTGTGCGACGTCGGCCAGCGCGACGTGGGCTACTCGGGCATGAAGGATCGCTTCGCGGTGACGCGCCAGTGGTTCAGCGTCCACCTGCCCGGGCGCGAGGCGCCTCAGGCGCTCGAAGCGTCGCTTCGCGCGCTCGATCTGCGACTCATCGAGCAGGGGCGCCATCCGCGCAAGCTCAAGCGCGGCGTGCATCGCACCAACCGCTTTCGCCTGCGCCTTCGCGGCGAGGCGGTCGCGGCGGCCTCGTTCGAGACGCGCTGGGAGGCGCTGTGCGCCGAGGGCGTGCCCAACTATTTCGGCCCGCAGCGCTTCGGCGCTGGCCGGCGCAACCTCGAGCGCGCCCGGGCGCTGCTGGAAAAAGGCTGGCGCAAGCGTGACGATCGCCAGGGCATGATGCTTTCCACCGCGCGCAGCTTTCTGTTTAATGAGGGGTTGAGCGCGCGCATCGACGAGGGCACCTGGGCCACGCCGCTGGCCGGCGACACGCTGATGCTCGACGGCACCCAGAGCGTGTTCACCGCCGAGACGGCGGACGCCACGCTCGAGGCGCGCGCGGCGGCGCTCGACCTGCACCCGACCGGGCCCTTGTGGGGCGTGGGCGGGCAGGCGAGCGGGGCGGCGCTGGCGCTCGAGCGAATGCTGCAGGCGCGTCACCCGGCGCTGTGCGACGGGCTCGTTCGCGCCGGAGTGAGCAAGGCGCAGCGCTCGCTTCGGGCGCGGGTGATCGAGCCGAGCGCGACCCGCGAGGGCGACGACTCGGTGGTGCTCGAGTTCTCGCTGCCGCGCGGCAGCTTCGCGACCTCCCTGGTCGGCGAGCTGATCGCGCATCCGGACTTTTTCTGACCCAGGCTTCGAGCTTTCATCACGTCCAAGGAGAGGCGAATGCGGCGACTGCTGCTATCCAACGACGACGGCGTCCACGCGCCGGGACTGCGCGCCCTGTACGAGGGGCTTCTCGACCACGCTCACCTGCGCGTGGTGGCACCGGACCGTGACCGCAGCGGCGCGAGCAACTCGCTGACCCTGTCGCGGCCGCTGTCACTGAGCGCGCTCGACAACGGCTTCTACAGCGTCGACGGCACACCGGCGGACTGCGTCTATTTGGGCGTCAACGGCGTGTGGGAGGAGCGCCCGGACCTGGTGATCTCGGGCATCAACCACGGCAGCAACCTCGGCGATGACGTGCTCTACTCCGGCACCGTGGCTGCCGCCATGGAGGGGCGCAACCTCGGCATGAGCGCGATCGCCATGTCGCTGTGCGGCGAGCGCCACTTCGATACCGCCGCCCGGGTGGCGGCTACGCTGATCGGCGCCTCGGGGACGCTGTCGCTGCCGCCGCGCACGCTGCTGAACGTCAACGTGCCGGACGTGCCCTGGAGCGAGCTTCAAGGGTTTCGCGTCACTCGGCTGGGCTATCGCGGCCCGGCGGAGAAGGCGGTGCCCATCAAGGATCCGCGTGGTCGCACGCGCTACTGGATCGCCCCGGTGGCGGCCAACGCCGACGACGGCGAGGATACCGATTTCGCCGCCATCGAGGCGCGCTACGTTTCGATCACGCCGCTTCACACCGACCTCACGCTGCACACCGCGCAGCGCGACGTGCAGGCATGGCTGGATGCTTTTGACTGAGCTCTCGCCTTATGATCGCCGCGGGCGGGGAATGACCTCCCAGCGCACGCGCGATCGCATGATCGAGCGCCTGATCCAGCAGGGGATCGGTGATAAACGGGTGCTCGAGGTCATGGCCTGCGAGCCGCGCCATCTGTTCGTCGACGAGGCGCTGGCCCACCGCGCCTACGAGGATACGGCGCTGCCCATCGGGTTCGGCCAGACCCTGTCGCAGCCCTTGATCGTCGCGCGGATGACCGAGCTCGTGCTGCGCGCACGACCGCAGCGCGTGCTCGAGGTGGGCACCGGCTCGGGCTACCAGGCGTTGATACTGTCGCGGCTGGTGCCCGAGCTCTATTCGGTGGAGCGCATCGTGACGCTAGCCGAGCGCGCCGCCGACCGGCTGTGGCGACTCGAGGCCGAGG
>NZ_JAMZBD010000354.1:0-3294 GCF_024158685.1 Halomonas sp. 707D4
GGGCGAGACGCTGGGTATCGTCGGCGAGTCCGGCTCCGGCAAGACGACGCTGGCCTCGGCGATCATGCGCCTGGTGCCGAGCCAAGGCGATATCACCCTGGGTGATACGTCGCTCGGCACGCTTTCCGGCAACGTGCTGCGCCGCCAGCGCCACCGCTTCCAGATGGTGTTCCAGGACCCGTACGGGGCGCTCTCGCCGCGCATGTCGGTGTTCGATATCGTCAGCGAAGGCCTGCGCTTTCACCACCCTGAGCTCGACGCCGACGAAGTGAGCACCCGGGTTCACCAGACGCTCATGGAGGTCGGCCTGCCTGCCAGCTGCGCGGCCCGCTATCCGCACGAATTCTCCGGCGGCCAGCGCCAGCGCATCGCCGTGGCCCGGGCCCTGATCCTGGAACCCGAGCTACTGGTGCTCGACGAGCCGACCTCGGCGCTGGATCGCACCGTACAAAAGCAGCTGATCGCGCTGCTGCGCGATGTTCAGGCCCGGCGCCGGCTGAGCTACCTGTTCATCAGCCACGACCTGGCGGTGGTGCGCGCCATGGCCCATCGGGTCATAGTGCTCAAGGAGGGCGAGGTGGTCGAACACGGCGACTGTCTCGAGGTGCTCTCCTCACCACGCCATGCCTATACCCGCGCGCTGATCGACGCCGCCCATCTCGCCCCTGTCGACGTTTGACAAGACAAGACGAAAAGGCCCCTTCGAAACGAAGGGGCCTGAAAGCAAGATAACGGTATAAATTTCGATTATGGCAACTCGCTCGTTAGAAGCGGGCGATCTCGTCGGCGCTGAGCTCGCGCCACTCACCGGGTGCCAGGGTATCGGGCAGCGCAATGGGGCCGATCGAGTGTCGATGCAGCGCGACCACCCGATTGCCAAGCGCACCGAACATGCGCTTGACCTGATGGTAGCGCCCTTCGGTCAGGGTCAGCCTGGCTTGCGTAGGCGTGAGCAGTTCGAGGGTGGCCGGCGCGGTCGGCGTATCGTCGTCATCGAGCAGGATGCCCTCGCGCACCTGCGCCACGGCGCGCTCGGCGGCCGCGCCTTCCAGCGGCTCGGCCAGCTCGGCGAGGTAGACCTTGTCGCAGCGATGGCGCGGCGAGGTCACCCGGTGCGACCACTGGCCGTCATCGGTCAGCAGCAAGAGCCCGGTGGTGTCGACATCCAGGCGCCCTACCGGCTGCAGGCGCTCGGCCTTGGGCAGGTCGATCAAATCGATCGCCCGTGGGTAGAGCCCGCGCCGCGCGGTGCACTCCACGTCCGTCGGCTTGTGCAGCATCACGTAGCGCAGCCCGACCAGCGCCAGGCGCTCGCCGTTGAACCGCACCTCGTCCTCCATGGCCACGTGGGTCGCGGCCTGCTTGACCGCGACCCCGTTGACGGTGACCTCGCCGCCCTTCAAGGCGCGCTTGGCGAGGCTTCGCGTGAGCGGCGTGGTTTCGCTCAGAAAACGGTCCAGACGCATCAGTGGCCCACCCCCGGCACGAGGGTGAAGCGGTCCGCATCCTGCCAGGCGGGAAACTTCTCGCGAAAGGCGTCGAGCTCGGCCTTGTCGAGCACGCCGGTGGCGATGAAAGCCTCGTTCGCGGGGTGGTCGATCAGGGGCTCGCCCTTGAAATCGACCAGCAGCGAGTCGCCGCTGTAGCCAAGCCCCTTGGCGTCCTCTCCCACCCGGTTCACGCCGACCACGTAGGCCAGATTCTCCACCGCGCGCGCCTGCAGAAGGGTTCGCCAGGGCTTTCGCCGGGCGGCCGGCCAGTTGGCCACGCACAGGATGGCGTCGTACTCGAAGTGCTCGCCCTCGGCGGGCTGCTGGCGCATCCAGACCGGGAAACGCAGGTCGTAGCAGACGCTGAGCAGGATTCTGAACCCCTTGAGCTCGACGATGCGCCGCTCCCGGCCCATGCCGTAGCGCTCGTGCTCGCCGGCCATGCGAAACAGGTGGCGCTTGTCGTAGTGGATGACCTCGCCCTCGGGCGTCGCCCAGATCAGGCGATTGTAGTACTCGCCCCCATCGACGATCGCCACGCTCCCGGTCATCACGCAGCCGCGCGCCTTCGCCTGCTCCAAGAGCCAGGCAACGCTTTCGCTCTGCGCCATGGGCTGGGCCATTTCGCGGGAGTTCATGGTGAAACCGGTGGCGAACATCTCCGGCAGCACGATGACGTCGGTATCGCGCCCGTCGAGCTCACCGAGCAGCGTTTCCAGGTGCGCATGATTGGCCCGGGGGTCCTCCCAGCGCAAGTCGCACTGAATGAGGCTCGTCTTCAACTCGGCCATGCCGTGTCTCCTTTTCGCTCTACCGGTGTGTGTTGACGTTGTGTGCTAGATTAGCATTTTTTGATAATGAGGCCGTCATGCTCTCGTCCCCGTCTCGCGATCCGGAAGCCGCCAAGGGCGTCACCTTTGGCCTTACCGCCTACCTGATGTGGGGCTGCTTTCCCCTCTACTTCGCGCTGTTCGACGGCGTGCCCGCCTTCGAGGTGCTGATCCACCGCATTCTCTGGTCCTGCGTCTTCCTGGTCGGCGTGATCACGCTGCTCAAGCGCTGGGCGCCGGTGACGAACGCGCTGAAAGCGCCGAAGCGGCTCGGGCGAGTGCTGGTCTGCGCGGTACTGATCGGGGTCAACTGGGGGCTCTACATCTACGCGGTGGAGAGCCGCCAGGTACTGCAGGCGAGCCTGGGCTACTTCCTGACGCCCTTGATCAACGTCGCACTCGGGGTGCTGGTGCTGCGCGAGACGATGGCCAAGCCCCAGCTCGCCGCGCTCGGGCTTGCCAGCGTCGCCATTCTGATCCAGCTTGTGACCCTCGGCGAGCTGCCCTGGATCAGCTTGCTGCTGGCGCTGAGCTTCGGAAGCTACGGACTTTTTCGCAAGCAGGTCGCCCTGGACGGCTTGTCGGGGCTCTTCGTGGAGACCCTGGTGCTACTGCCGCTGGCGCTGCTGGCCCTTGGCGTGATCAGCGCCCAGGGCGCATCGCACTTTCTGCAGGACCTGCCGACGAGCGTCCTGCTGGCGAGCTGCGGCGTCGCCACCGCCCTGCCGCTTCTGGCCTTCGCTGGCGCCGCCCGACGGCTTCGCCTGTCGACCCTCGGGTTTCTCATGTACATCAACCCGACGATGCAGTTCTTGATCGCGCTGGTGGTCTTCGGCGAGCCGCTGGGCACCATTCAGCTCGTCACCTTCGTCATGATCTGGGCAGGCCTTGGCCTCTACTCCTGGTCCTCCTGGCGGTCACGCCCGCGCCAGGCGGGCTAGCTCGGTGGCTTCGGCAGACGCATCGCCTGCCGA
>NZ_JAMZBD010000355.1:0-3288 GCF_024158685.1 Halomonas sp. 707D4
CCCCGGCGGCGGCGGCACGCCAGTGGAGCCGCCACCTGGGCGGCATGCTGGTGATCGCCGCGACGGTCGGTATCGCGAGCGGCGTGACCGGCGCGAGCATCAGCACGCTGTCGCGCGGGCTCGCCACCGGTCCTCTGATCGTGCTGACCGCCACCGCCATCGTGCTGGTGTCGCTGGCGCTGGCGCCGGGGCGCGGGCTCTTGTGGGGCATCGTGAAACACTACCGCCAGAAAGCCGACCTGCAGTCCCGGCAGCTCCTCTATGCGCTCTACAGGCACCCCGAGACACCGCCCCGAACCACGCTGGGCGCCCGGCGCACGCTGGCGCGGCTGGCGCGCAAGGGCTATCTCGCCCGCACCAACGGCACCGCCGGCGTGACGCTCACCGACGCCGGACGCGCCCGCGCCCGCCAGGTCGTCGCCGCATTTGAGGAGGCCACGCCATGATCGAGGAGCTTCTGAACGCCACGGCGCTGCCGATCATCCTGGTCGGCGCCATGGTCGGCATCGCCTCTTCGGCGGTGGGGACCTTTCTGGTGCTGCGCGGCAACAGCATGCTGTCGGACGCTATCAGCCACTCGATCGTCTTCGGCATCGTCATCGTGTGGATCCTGACCGGCCAGCAGAGCGGGCCGGTGCAGCTCATCGGCGCCGCCCTGACCGGGCTTCTGACGGTCTTTCTCACCGAAGCGCTCGCCGGCACCAAGCGGGTGAAGCAGGACGCCGCCATCGGGCTGGTCTTCCCGGCGCTGTTCTCGGTCGGGGTGCTGCTGCTCAATATCTACGCCCACGACGTGCATATCGACACCCACACGGTGCTGCTGGGCGAGATCGGCTTCGTCTGGCTCGACACCGTCGAGCTCTTCGGCCTGCCGATTCCCCAGGCGCTGGTGACGATGAGCGCGATGACGCTGGTCAACTACGCGTTCATCGGGCTGTTCTACAAGGAACTCAAGCTCGCCACCTTCGACCCGGCGCTGGCCAGGGCCTTCGGCTTCATGCCCACCCTGCTCTTCTACGGGCTTCTGATGCTCACCAGTTCCACCGCCGTGGCGGCGTTCGATGCCGTGGGTGCGGTGCTGTTCATCGCCTTCGCCATCGTGCCGGCTTCGGCGGCGTACCTGCTCACCGACCGGCTGTGGATGATGTTCGTCATCGGCGCGCTGATCTCGATCGCCTCGAGCGTGCTCGGCTACTACCTCGCCGTGCACTTCAACGTCTCGATCGGCGGCATGATGGCGGTGATGACCGGGGTGTTCTTGATCCTCGCCTTTCTGGGCGGGCCGCGCTACGGCGTGATTGCGCGGCGGCTGCGTCGCCGCCGTCCAGCGCCGGTCGCCAAGGCATAACCCCCGGAGAAACCCGCCGACGCGCAGGGAGAGTGTCATGAGCCAGCCCCCGTCCGATCGCCGTTCGCAAAAGCAGAGAATGCTCGCCGGCGACCTCTACACCGCCGATGACCCGGAGCTCGCCCGGGAGTCCGAGCTCGCCAAGCGCGCCATGGTCGAGTTCGCCCGGCACTACGAACACGACGTGAACGCCGCTCACGCCGTCTTGAAAGGCTTGTTCAAGCGATTCGGCGACACCGCCCACATCCGCCCGCCGCTGTATGTCGACTACGGCTACCACATCAGTTTCGGTGAAGGCTCCTTCGCCAACTTCGGGCTGATGGCGCTGGACGTGGCCCCCATCACGGTCGGTCGCGACGTCCAGATCGGCCCCAACGTGCAGCTTCTGACCCCGACCCACCCGCTCGATGCCGAGGCGCGCCGCCAGAAGCTCGAAGCCGGCGCTCCCATCGTCATTCACGACAACGTGTGGCTGGGGGGCGGGGTGATCGTGCTGGCCGGTGTCACCATCGGCGAGAACAGCGTGATCGGT
Organism: Halomonas sp. 707D4; assembly: GCF_024158685.1. Lineage (NCBI taxonomy): Bacteria > Pseudomonadati > Pseudomonadota > Gammaproteobacteria > Oceanospirillales > Halomonadaceae > Halomonas > Halomonas sp. 707D4. The sequence goes on from NZ_JAMZBD010000355.1 coordinate 1,881, forward strand.
GCCGGCGCCGTGGTGACCCGGGACATTCCCGCCAACGTGGTGGCCGTCGGCAACCCGGCGCGGGTGATTCGTCGTTTGCCCTGAACCCGCCGAGCGAGCCTGCCGGTGTCGAACCGGGTGTGGATAACTTAAACCGTCAGGTGGGTCTTGATCAGCTCCTGGGATAGCTCACCGATCTCGCCTTTCGCCACCGGGCGGCCGCGGTCCATGATCACGAAGCGGTCGGCGTATTTTCTGGCAAAGGGCAACTTCTGCTCGACCAGCAGTACCGTGAGCCCGTCCTCCTCGATCAGCTGGCGGATCACCTGGCCGATCTGGGCAACGATATTGGGCTGGATGCCCTCGCCGGGCTCGTCGAGGATCAGGAGTTTGGGCTCGATCACGAGCGCCCGCCCGATGGCGAGCTGCTGCTGCTGGCCACCGGAGAGATCGCCGCCGCGGCGGTGCTTCATCTGTTCGAGCACCGGGAAGAGCTCATAAATGCGCTCGGGGATCTTCTTCAGCCCGTCTGCCCGGGCGGCAAGCCCCGTGCGCAGGTTCTCTTCCACCGTGAGCAGCGGAAAGATCTGCCGGCCCTGGGGCACGAAGCCAATCCCCAGACGCGAACGGGCCTCGATCGCCTTTCTGGTCAGCTCGACCTCGCCACCCTGCGCCTGGAATCTGAGCGCGCCGCTCGTGACCGCGACCTCGCCCATGATCGCCTTCATCAGCGTGGTCTTGCCTACGCCGTTGCGACCCATCACGCAGGTGCATCGGCCTTTCGGCACCTCCAGATCCAGGTCCCACAGGGTGTGGCTTTCGCCGTAGAACTGGTTGAGTCCTTCGATTGCGAGCATTAGCCCATCTCCTCGTCGTCCGCGCCCAGGTACACCTCCACCACCTTCGGATCACTGGATACCTGATCCATGCTGCCCTCCGCCAGTACGCTGCCCTGGTGGAGCACCGTCACCTTGCGCGCGATCGAGCGCACGAAGCCCATGTCGTGCTCGACCACCACCACCGACTGCCGCCCGGCCAGGCGCGTCAGCAGCTCGGCGGTGCGCTCCATCTCCTGTTCGGTCATGCCGGCCACGGGCTCGTCGACCAGCAAGAGCCGCGGGCGCTGCATGAGCAGCATGCCGATCTCGAGCCACTGCTTCTGGCCGTGGGAGAGAATCCCCGCCGGCTGAAAACGCAGGGCGGCCAGCCCGACCGTCTCGAGCACCTCGTCGATGCGATCGCGCGCCTCGCCGGTCATGCGCGCGGTGAGCGTGGGCAGAATGCGCTTGTCCGCCGCCATGGCGAGCTCCAGATTCTCGAACACGCTGAGCGCCTCGAACACCGTGGGCTTCTGGAACTTGCGCCCGATGCCGAGGCTTGCGATCTCCGGCTCGTTCATCTGCAGAAGGTTGTGGCGGCTGCCGAACCA
>NZ_JAMZBD010000356.1:0-3269 GCF_024158685.1 Halomonas sp. 707D4
ACGCTGACCAGATCCTCCAGGCGGCGCCCGGCCAAGCTTCCCACCACCCAGAAGCGGATCTCGTCCGCGGCGCGCTGGTCATACAGCAGGATGAGCGCGGTGAGCGAACCCAGAAGCCCGGAGAACGCCGCGCCGGCCAGCACCAGGCGCACCGGGTCGTGGCCCACGCCGCGAAAGCGCGCCACGCCCAGTACGCAGATGCAGCCGACCAGGGCGCCCAGCTGGGCCACCGAGATGCGCAGGGTCGCGGCGCTTGCACCGAGCACTAGCGCCAGGGCCACGGCAAAGGCGGCGCCGGCGCTCACCCCGAGAAGTCCGGGCTCCGCCAGGGGGTTGCGCGACACCGCCTGCAACAGCGCCCCGGCCACGCCCAGCGCCATGCCGACCACCAGGCCGATCAGGGTGCGCGGCACGCGCAGCTCCCACACCACGAAGTGCGCCTCGCTGTCCACGGCGCCCTGGAAGAGCGCCATCACCCGCCCGGGGCCGACGCTGCCCGCGCCGACCAGCAGGCTGACGACGCTCACCGCCACGAGGGCGGTGAGGAGGTAAAGCATCAAGCGTCGGGGCGACTGGCGCTCCAGCGCCCCGCGCATCGATCCCGCCATGCCGGTCACGGCAGTAGCGCGTTTTCGATGTCGTCGAGAATGGCCTGGGCGGCGAGCGGGCCGCTGGCGCTGCTCCAGAGCTGGCCGTTGACCACCACCACCTGGTCGTTCTGTACCACGTTCAGGCGGGTGAAGGCCGCGCTCTGGCGAGCGGCGTCGAGGGCGGCCTCGCCATCCTCGTTGAGGGTGGCCAGAAACAGCCAGTCGCCGTCGATCATCGACAGGTTCTCGAGGCTCAGCGCGTCGCTATGGGCGCTGCCCTCCTTGATCAGGCCGGCGTCGCTGACCTCGAGGCCCACGCGCTCGAGCAGGCCGGTGGCGATCAGCTCCTTGGACATCACCATCGGGCCGCCGGGCATCCAGCGCACCACGAAGGCGCTCTGGCCGGGATGGGCCTGCTCGATTCGCTCGGAGAGCGTGGCAATGCGCGCCTCGACGGCGTCGATCGCCTCCTCGATCGCCTCCTCGCGGTCGAGGGCTTCGCCGAACAGGCGCGCCTCGGCCTCCCAGTTGTCCGCCGCCAGATCCTGGCCCGGCGGCACCACGGTGGGGGCGATGCGGGAAAGCAGCTGGTACTGCTCCTCGGGAAGCTGGGGGCCGGTGAGGATCAGGTCCGGCTGCTGGGCGAGTACCGCTTCGATATTGATCTCGCGTACCACGCCCACCATGGCCGGGCGCTCGTCGTCGAAGTAGGCGGTGATGTAGTCGGCAACGTCGGTGCCGCCCCGGGTGCTGACCGCGCCCAGCGGCATGACGCCGGCGGCGATCGCGCTATCAAGTGCGCCTTCGTAAAGCGTCACCACCCGTTCCGGGGTGCCCTCCACTTCCACCTCCCCGAAGGCGGTGTCCAGGGTGCGCGCCTGGGCCTGGCCCATCATCAAGGCCCCCATCAGCGCGCCTGCCGCGCCCCACTGTCCCATCTTGGCGAATACCGTACTGCGAGCGTTGCCTGACATTGCCACTCTCCCTTGTTCGATACGCCAATGCTAACGATTCTCAAAAGCGGCTGCACTATATTTGAACTTTTTCTTCCTTCGTAGGCACTCCCCTGTCACCTCGTTAACCATACAAATGCCCGAAATAGGCGGCCTGAGCCGCATCGTTTTATTTTTTGCAACAAAACGTTCCCTGTAAATGCACTCCTCTATGAGAATCATCGCTTTTAGAATCCAGCTCTCATTTGATAACAAATATCATTAACAAGAAAACCATTGTTCGATTCCACTACCAGCAAGGGATACGTAATGCCTCGTTTCACTCGCAGTACCATTGCAAGCGCCGTCGCGCTCGCCGCTGCCGCCGGCACCGTCCAGGCCCAGCAAAGCACCCAGCTCGACAACATGGTGGTCACCGCTGCGGGCTACGAGCAGACGTTGAACAGCGCCCCGGCGAGCATCTCGGTGGTGACCCGCGAAGAGCTCGAGCAAAAGCAGTTCTCCAACATCGCCGAGGCGATCGCCGACGTGCCCGGCGTCGACATCCGCGCCGGCACCGGCAAGACCGGCGGCTACGACATCTCGATTCGCGGCATGCCCAGCGCCTATACCTTGATCCTGATCGACGGCCGCCGCCAGAACGCCTCCGGCGACGTCACCCCCAACGGCTTCGGCGAGACCGCCACCAGCTTCATGCCACCGCTTTCGGCCATCGAGCGTATCGAGGTGATTCGCGGGCCGATGTCGACCCTTTACGGCTCCGATGCCATGGGCGGGGTGATCAACATCATCACCCGCCGGGTGAGCGACGAATGGGCGGGGTCGATCACGGTCGAGAACACCTTCCAGGAGGATCGCGACGCCGGTAACAGCTCGGCGCTGAACCTCTACACCGCCGGGCCGCTGGTGGAAGACACCCTGGGCCTGCAACTGCGCGGGCGCTTGTTCGACCGCGACAGCTCCGAGCGTCTGGTCGAGGAGAGCGTCGGCCGCGACCCGCGCCCGTCCGAGGCGCGCATCTACTCGATCGGCGGGCGCTTGAGCCTCACCCCGGACGATACCCACGAGTTCTGGCTCGATGCCGAGCGCTCGCGCCAGGTCTACGACAACAGCGACTGCCGCCTGGGCAGCCTCGACGGCCTGCGCCGCAACGACTGCGCCACCCCCGCCCCCACCCAGTTCTTCGGCTACGAGGACGAGCTGCGCTTCAACCGAGACCAGATCGCCCTCGGCCACTCGGCGCGGCTTTCCGCCGGCACCTGGGACTCGAGCATCACGCGCAACTTCACCGAGACACTCGGCCGCACCCTGCCCGCCGGCAACGCGCCGGAATACGGCTATGTCGCGCAAGGGGGCGAGCCGCGCCTGCTGGAAAACCGCGACGTGGTGTTCGACACCAAGTTCGTCGCCCCGCTCGACGAGCACATGCTGACCGTGGGCGGCCAGTACATCGACGCCAAGCTCAGGGATGGCACCGCCGGTCGCGAAGAGTTCAACCAGTCGAGCTGGGCGCTGTTCGTCGAGGACGAGTGGTTCTTGAATGACGAACTGGCGCTGACCCTGGGCGGGCGCTACGAGAACCACGACGCCTTCGGCGGCCACTTCAGCCCGCGCGGCTATCTGGTCTGGAACACCACCGACGAGTGGACGCTGAAAGGCGGCATCAGCCAGGGCTACAAGACGCCGACGCTGAACCAGCTCCACGACGGCATCAACGGCTTCGGCA
>NZ_JAMZBD010000357.1:0-3264 GCF_024158685.1 Halomonas sp. 707D4
GGGCGATGATGCGCCGGGCCGTGTTCTCCTGCCAGATACGCACCTCGGTGATGCCTTCCCGCGGCGCGACCAGACCGGCGCGCAGGGCATAAGGGCCGATCGCCGATGACAGGTTTCCACAGTTGGCGCTGTAATCGACGATCGGGCGTTCGACGTCCACCTGGGCGACGAGGTAGTCCACGTCGCAGTCGTCTCGGCTCGATGCGCTCACGAGCGCGACCTTGCTGGTGCTCGAGCTCGCTCCCCCCAGGCCGTCCATCTGCTTGCCGTAGGGGTCGGGGCTGCCCATCAGCGCGAGCAGCAGCGCATCGCGCCTGGCTGGGTCCGCAGGCAGATCTTCTCGCCGAACGATCACGCCCTTGCTCGTTCCGCCACGAACGAAGGCTGCCGGCAGGCTGGTGTGCGTCATGCGCTTCCCTTCTGGTACGTCGATGGCCCGGGGCACTACGCCCGCAGTCAAGGCGGCGCCACCTGAACTTGCCGCATAATCTCTATTAAAGAGACTATAATTTCTTTAATTGAAAAATGCTAGTCGAAAGCACCTTGCCGGTCAATGGCGTGGCACACCGCGTCTTCGTGCCGAGGCTCTTGTGCTGGCGTTAGACAGGCAGGCAAGAAAACGCCGCTCGCGAAGATCACGAGCGGCGAAACAGGGGACGGTTCGCGGGTGGTCGAGCGCCGCTCAGCGGCCTCTTGCCTGAATGGGCCAGATCGCCGTCAGCGTCTCCCCTTTCACGACATGCAGCTGGTCGTACAGATTGATGGTGGGATCACAGTGGGGCACCTGGACCTCGACGAGGCTGCCCAGGGCCAGCGTTTGCCCGGTGGCAAGCGTGATTTGGCCGTGCTCGTCGCTGGTGGCGCGGTACTCGCTTCCCGCCGGCGCACCGCGCACGATGCGCGGTGCCATGGCGTACTTACTTGCCAGACGCTTGTCGCCGCCATCGGTGGTCACGCTGCCGGCGTGATTGGCGCTGATGACCGCCGTCGCCATGAAGAGGCTGGGCACGAACAGTGGCGTGCCGGTACCGTCCGGGTCGACCGCGTCGTATTCGGTATCCATCAGGGCGTAGCTGCCGCACTGAAGCTCGGTATAGGGCCCGTCGATCTCCTGGAGCAGCGCGCCGGTGCTTCCACCGGTGACCCACTCGATAGCCTGGCCGCTTGCCTGTTCGACGGCGCGCTTCACCGCGCCCAGCGTCGCGGCGGCCAGGGCCGCTTGCCGCTGCCGCTCGCGCGCCTCCCAGCAGTGCGAAAGATGGCCCGCATACCCCTGGAGGCCAGCCAGCCGCAGGCCCGGGGTCGCCTCGATCGTCGTGGTCAGTGCCGCCGCCTGACGCGGCGAGGCGACCCCGGCGCGGTGGCGCCCCATGTCGACATCGATCAGCACGTCGAGCGTCACCTGGCTTGCCTGCGCCAGCGCGCCGAGCCGGGACGCCACCGCCGGGTGGTCGACCACGCAGGCGAGCTTAACGCCCTGCGCCTTCAGCCTCACCGCCCGCCGAAAGGCGCCTTCGGTGGCGAAGGTCGAGGTACACAGGATGTCGTCGATGCCGGCGCTGGCAAAGCACTCGGCTTCTCCTAGCGTTGCCACGCAAATGCCCACCGCCCCGGCGGCCAGCTGGCGACGGGCGATCTCCGGGCACTTGTGGGCCTTGGCGTGGGGGCGCAGGGCGATACCGGCCTGCCGACAAAGCGCCTGCATTCGGCTCAGGTTGGCGTTCAGCGCATCTTCGTCGATCAGCAGCGCCGGGGTCACCAGCTCTCGGCGCGCATCGGCCGTGCCGATCAGGTCGGCGTTGACGGCCGTCAGGGCGTTTGACACCTTCATGCTCCTCTCTCCCCGGGGGGCCTAGCCGTTTTCTACCCTGTTGGCAGAAAGCAGGTACTGGTGGATCGGCGTGAGCCGCTCCATGATCACCGGGATCGCTGCCTGTATCGCCTCACGGCTCCAGCGGTCGGCGGGCCCGGAAATGGTCAGGGCGTTGAAGGACCTGTCGAAGCCGGCCAGCGAAATCGAGACGGAGCCCACGCCCGGGGTGCGCGTCCCGACCCCGATGAAGAAGCCCTGCTGACGGGTACGCTCGAGATCACGCTGCAGGGCCTGGACATCGACCCCCTGCTCCCGCGCGATCTCGAGCTGGGGCGCAAGCTCCTCCGGCGCCAGGCAGGCGAGCAACGCGCGCCCCGTCTCGCCGGCAAACGCCGGGTGGTTCTCGCCGACGGGAATGACGCGGCGCACCGGATGCGTGCCTTCGGCGACATCGATGCATACCCGGCGATGGCCGCTGAGCATGTGCAGCGACACCGTTTCGCCAAACTGCTCGACCAGCTCCTGCATCACGGGCCGCAGGACGCTGCCAAGATCGAAACGCCTGGCGACGGACACGCTCATCGCCACCAGCCGTGGCCCGACGCGGTAGCCGCCGCCCTCTTCCTGCCGCGCCACGTAGCCGGCGTTTTCGAGCGATCGCAGCAGCCGGTAGACGATACTGCGATGCAGCTCGGTTGCGGCCGCGACGCGCTCGAGCGATACCGATTCACCGGCATCGACGACCACGTTGAGCACGGTCAGCGCCCGATCCACCGTTTGCGATCCACCACTGGAGGCTTGCTTCATTGAAGAACTCATAAAGTCGGTTGAAACACGATGATCACCCGACCGGCGCCCTGCACTACTCGGGTGAATCCAGCCGCAGAGTAGCACACCGGCTTTCAGCGCAAGAATCGGCTCGACGCGGCCCGCGGGTCGTCAAGGCGTCTGCGGCGCACGCTCGGCCGGCGTCTCCAGTTCCTCGATGCCGCTGCCCACCAGCCGTTGGGTCACGATGGCACCGGTCAGGTCCCCCAGCACGTTGGTGGTCGTGGTGCCCATGTCGAAAAAGCGGTAAAAGCCCGCAATGATCATGCCGACTTCCAGCGGCAGCCCCAGAAACTGAAGCGCGATCAGAATCTTGACGATACCGCTTCCCGGCACGCCACCGCCGATGAACGACACCAGAATCGAGATCAGGGCCGCCTTGATCAGGTACCCCAGGTTGACGTCGATCCCCGTCGCCAGGCCCGCGAACACGATCACTGCCGGGAACAGCAGCGCATGCCCGTCGGAATTGATCTGCGAGCCGAGCGGAATGACGAAGTCACAGATACGCTTTTTGACGCCGAATTTCTCGTGGGCGACCTTGATGTTGACCGGAATCGAGGCAACGCTGCTGGTGGTCGCGATGGAGAACATCCAGAGATTCGATGCCGGGAGACGAAAGC
>NZ_JAMZBD010000358.1:0-3255 GCF_024158685.1 Halomonas sp. 707D4
TGATCGAGGAGCCCGCCGTGCCCCCGCCGCTTGCCCACTACAAGGCGGTGATCGACCGCGGCCCGTTCACGCTCGAAAACGATCTCGAGCTGCTCAAGGCCGAGCGCATCACCCGCATCGTGTGCAAGAACGCCGGCGGCAGCGGCGCGGCGTCCAAGATTCTGGCCGCTCGTGCCCTCCATCTTCCGGTCACGATGATCGAGCGCCCCCGCCTTCCGCCGCGCCAGGAGGCGCACAGCGTCGATGAGGTGCTGGCTTGGCTCGAGGCCTGGCCTCACGACACCGAGCGCGGCGTGTAGACCAGCGGCGCGGCGTCGCGCTCGATCACCCGCGTCTGGCTCGAGCCGACGATCACCAGGGTGCGCATGTCCGCCATTTCCGGGGTGGCCTCATCAAGCGTGACCACGCGAATCGACTCCTCGGGGGTGGAAACCGCCCGAGCGAAGACGATCACGCGCTCGGGCTCGCATTCATGGCGCAGCACGTCGAGCGTGCGCTCGAACCCAATCGGGCGCGATGTCGAGCGCGGGTTGTAGAACGCCATGGCGAAGTCGGCCTCTACCGCCAGGCGCAGGCGCCTTTCGATCAGCGCCCAGGGCTTGAGGTTGTCGGAAAGGTTGATGCAGCAGAAATCGTGGCCCAGCGGCGCGCCGGCTTTGGCGCTGGCCGCCAGCATCGCCGAGATGCCCGGCAGCACCTGAATATCGAGCGCGCGCCATTGGGGTTTGCCGGCTTCGAGCGCCTCGAACACCGCGCTTGCCATGGCGAACACGCCGGGGTCGCCAGAGGAGACTACCGCCACGCGTTTGCCTTCACAGGCCATATCGAGTGCGGCCTCGGCGCGGCGAATCTCCTCGCGGTTGTCCGAGCCGTGGCGGGTCAGGCCTTCGCGCGGCGCCACGCGGTTCACGTAGGGCACGTAGCCCACCACGTCCGTGGCCTCAGCAAGCGCGGCCGTGACCTCCGGCGTCATCATAGAATCCGCCCCCGGCCCCAGCCCGACGATTTTGACCCAGCCGCTCATGGGCGCCTCCCGTTGCCGTGAATCAGCACGATGGAAAAGTACGGCACCCGGTCACCGGCCTCAACCAGCGGCACCACGCGCTGATTCTCCATCGCGGCGTACTCGATCAGCCAGGCATCTCCCTCGCGCCCGGCAGCCTTTAGCGCCCGGCGCAGCTTGGTCAGGTGCCGGCCGATCTTCATCACCACCAGCGCATCGGTCTGGCGAATGCGCTCACAAAGCTGCGCTTCGGGGAGGGTCGCCATCGCCACGGTGAGCACGTCGTCGCCCCAGGTAATGGGCGCCCCCGTGGCGGTCCAGGCCGCGGACATGCCGGTGATACCGGGCACCACGTCCACCGGCACGCGCTCCAGAAGCCGGGTGTAGAGGTGCATGAACGAGCCGTAGAAGAACGGGTCGCCTTCGCAGAGCACGACCACATCATGCCCGGCGGCGCTCAGCTCGACGAGCCGGGCCACGCACTCCTCATAGAAGGCGGCGAGCAGCGCGTTGTAGCGCGGGTCGTCGAAGGGGATCTCGGTGGTGACCGGGTACACCATGGCAAGCTCGATCGCGTCGTCGCGCAAGAGCCCCTCGACGATGCTGCGGGCGTGGCCCTTCTTGCCCTTCTTGCGAAAGTAGGCGACGTGGGTGGCGCCGCGAATCAAACGATCCGCGCGCACGCTCATCAGATCCTGACAGCCGGGCCCCAGGCCCACGCCCTTGATGCAACCGTTACTCATTCGACGCGAGCCGCCAGCGCGTTGACCGCGGCCACGGTGACCGCGCTGCCGCCCAGCCGCCCGCGCACGATGCAGCCGGGAATCTCAGGAGTTTGCCAAAGCGCCTCCTTGGACTCCGCCGCACCGACGAAGCCCACCGGGCAGCCGATCACCGCCGCCGGGCGCGGGCAGTCGGGGTCTTCGAGCATATTGAGCAGGTGGAACAGCGCCGTCGGGGCGTTGCCGATCGCCACCACAGCGCCCTCCAGATGCGGCCGCCATAACTCCAGCGCCGCCGCCGAGCGGGTGTTGGCCATCTGATGGGCGAGCATGGGTGTGCGCTCATCGTTCAGCGTGCAGATCACCTCGTTATTCGCCGGCAGGCGCTTGCGGGTGATGCCTTCGGAGACCATGCGCGCGTCGCACAGAATCGGCGCGCCGGCCTCGAGCGCCGCTCGCGCGCGGTTGACCATATCGTTCTGGAAGTGGATATGAGCGGCGAGCTCCACAAGGCCCGCGGCGTGGATCATGCGCACGGCCACGACCTCCTCTTCCGGCGAGAAGCGGGAAAGCTCGGCCTCGCGGCGGATGATCGAAAACGACTCCCGGTAGATCGCCGGGCCGTGGGTTTCATAGGTGTAAGGCACCCAGTTTCTCCAGATAGTCCAGTACGTCGGGCTCCGTGAGCCCGCGCGCCGCCGGTTCGCCGTCGGCGCGGTCGTTGATCAGTACGTCGAAGCGGCCACCGCGCCCGGTCAGGCACACCGCCGCCGGGCGGCTTCGCGCGCAGCCCTTGGCGCAGCCGGAGACGTGCAGGCTGCTCGCCTGGTGGCGCGCGAGCCGTGCGGCCATGGCCCGGGTATCCACGCTTGCCTGCTCGCAGAACGGCGCGCCAGGGCAGGCGTCCATCGAAAGGCGCGGATCTCCCGGCTCGGTAATTACTCCAAACAGCGCGGGCAGGCGCCCGGCATCCGCACCGGTGACCAGCAGCCGCCGCCAGGGCGTCACGCGCAGCCGGCAATCTTCGAACGGCGTGACCAGCGCGCGAAGCGACGCCGCCTCGACTCGCCCAAGCGAAAGCCCGACCACCGCCCCCAAAGGATGCGCGCCCAGCGCAAGCGCCTGGCACGGCGCCGTCGGGGCCGCGTCTTGCCGCGCCCAGGCCGGCAGCGGCGCGCGGTGGCGGCCCATGCGTCTGGCCTGCCCCCCGCCGCTCTCCATGAACCAGCGGCACAGCTTGACCACCAGGTCGGCGGCGGCCTCGGCACTTTCCACGCGGGTCCCCATCGCGCGGCCTTCGCAGCGCACCAGCAGCGCGCCGGTGTCGTCGCGCTCGATGCGAAAATCCGCCGCGGCGTCACCGAGCAACGGGGTCGGCCCGGCGTCCACGGCGATGCCGACCTTGGCGGGCAGCGCGGGAAAGTCGCTCTCTTCCAGCCGCCGGGCGGCGCGGTGAGTGTCATCGTTCTCGCGCCACTCCGGTGAGAGCATCAGCGGCGGGCGGCGCTCATCCAAGGCGCTCGGTAGCGC
>NZ_JAMZBD010000359.1:0-3251 GCF_024158685.1 Halomonas sp. 707D4
GGCGCAGATGCGCGTGCAGCGCGTCGAGATCGGTCTGGCGGGGCAGTGCCAGGATGAAGTCGCTGCCGTTGAGACGACCGACCAGTGCGGTCTGCGCGTCGCCGTCCAGGCTCTCGAGCCGGTTCACCAGCTCCACCAGCAGCTTGTCGACCGCGTCATGGCCCAGCCGGTCGTTGAGTGTCGCCAGCGCCTGCACCCGCACCATGGCCAGGGCCCCGGTCGCACGGGCGTCGTCGCCTTCCAGCAGTGCCGAGAGCCGGGCCAGGAAAGCGTCGCGGTCGAGCGCGCCGGTCAGCCGGTCGTGCTGCAGGTCGCGACGCAGCTCGTCGAGCTTCTGGCTCTCCTGGGTCAGCATCTGGCGCACGCTATCGGAAAGCGCGTTCATCGCCTGGGTCACGTCGCGCAGCTCGCGGGTGCTGGGCTCCTGGATAGTGGTGAAACGCCGCCGGCTGATGTCGCGGGCCTGGGCGACTACCCGCGCGAGCGGGCGCTTGATGCTGCTCACGAGCACCGCGGCCACGGCCAGGCTCGCCAGCGCCGCCACCAGAAACCACCCCGCAAGCTCGATGACGCTGCGCCAAAGCGACGCGTAGGCGAAGCTGTAGTGGCTTTGCAGCGTCAGCGTGCCGAACTGCTGCCAGCCATCCTGCACGGTGGCGGTGCCCGGCGGAATGTCGAAATCGACGAGCCCGCGAAACCAATCGGGCACATCGCCCCGGTAGTCGCTTGCCCGGCGTTCCACCAGTACCTCGCCGCCGGTGTCGCGCAGCACGATCTCGCGGTAGTAGCCGGTATCGAATTGCGCGGCGATCAACAGCTCCTGGGTGACGATATCCTTGTCCAGCTGGCTCATCGAGAGGGCCAAGACGTTGGCGTTGTCCTCGTTCTTGATGCGAATCTCCTGCTCGATGTAGAACCGGCTGGTGGTGATGCTGATCGCAAGGCTTCCGATGAAGGAGAGCAGCAGCAGGGCGATGATGGCAAGCCAGAGCTGTTTGATGAGTGACATGACGAATCCTTCTAGAGAAAGCCTTGAGATTGCATACGTTCGAGCACGCCTCGCCAGCGCGAGAGTCGCGCCAGCGGGTCGGCGCGCGACTGTGACGAGCCGCCGGCCCAGAGCCCTTCGCTGTTGAAGCTGAACAGCGGGTCCAGGTCGGTGCGTTGCGAGGCCGGCGAGATCGACGGGGCGATGTTGTCGAGGATCTGCGGCTCGGCGTCGGGCGTGGCGTAGTAGCCCAGCACCATGTGGGCCTGGGTGACCTGGCTTCGCCCCAGCCGGGCGCGCACGTAGATCATGCGCAGCCGCTCGCCGGGCACGCCCAGCTGCTTGAGCGTGACGTACTTGGCGATCGAGTAATCCTCGCAGTCCCCCTGGCCCTTGCCCATGGCTTCGAGCGGCGTGGCCCAGAAATCCTCCTCCCCCCAGGTCACGATATCGTCGACCCAGCGAATATGCCGGTTGAAGAAGTCGTTGACCTCGCGAAGCTGGGTCTGGACATCCTGCCCGGCCAGCCGCTCGAGCAGTGCGAACCAGGCCTCGAGCACGTCGAGCCGGCCCTGGCCGTAGAGCATCGTCATGCGCTGGCGCAGGCGCTCGGGATCGAAAGCGCTCGCCGGAAAGGAGAGAAGCCCCAATCCCGCGCCCAGCGACAACAGCCCGAAGGCGCCGAGCAGTGCGCGCCTGGACACCATCGAACGAGAAACCAGAGAACCGTTAGGCATGGACGCCCTGAGCCGCCATCGAATGAGGCTTAAGATTACAAGCTCGTATCCACCAGCGCTATACACCTCATGCCAAAAAGCGCCGATGGCATGAGGGTCGTCATCATCGCAAGCGGGCGTGCTACTACTCCTCGTACGTGATACCCGCGTCGTCTAGCAGCGGCGCAAGCGCGGGCCAGACGTTGTCGAGAATGATCGGCTGGGCGTCGGCGGTCGGGTGAATGCCGTCGCTCTGCATCAGCTCACGGTTCAAGGCGACACCCTCGAGCAGGAAAGGGACCAGCGCCACGTCGTACTCCTCCGTAAGCGAGTGATACACTGACGTGAACGCGTCTCGGTAGGCTTGCCCGTAGTTGGGGGGAATGTCGATACCCAGCAGCAGCACCTCGGCATCCAACGCCTGGCTCTGCTCGATCATGCCGGCCAGGTTGGCGCGCATCTGGGTCGGGGGCAAACCGCGCAGCCCGTCGTTGCCGCCGAGCTCCAGCAGCACGATGGCCGGCTCGCGGTCTTTGAGGATCTCGGCGAAGCGCTCGGCGCCGCCGCCGCTGGTCTCACCGCTGATGCTCGAGTTGACGACCACGGCCTGCTCCGCCAGACGCCGCTCGAGCAGGCTCACCCAGCCCTGGTCCTGCTCGAGACCGTAGGCCGCGCTTAGACTGTCGCCCATCACCAGCAGCGTCGGACGCTCCTCGGCAACGGCCTGGGGCAGGGCGACGACTACCAGGGCCAGTGCCCCCGCGGTTACCATGGATGCCATACGCCACCTTGAAGGGATGCCACGTTTCATGTCCGACTCCTTTGACCACGATACGAAACCCGCCGCGTCGCCCGAGACAGCGCGCACGAGCGCGGCCATGCCGCAAACCCCCGGTGTATCACATGCATCGCCGGTTCTGCTAGCCGAGAAACTCTCCAAGGCGGTCAGAAGCGGCGAGCGCTCGCTGACCATCCTCAAGGATCTGTCGCTGAGCGTCGCCCAAGGCGAAAGCGTGGCGATCCTCGGCAAGAGCGGGGCGGGCAAGTCCACCCTGCTCGGGCTGCTCGCCGGGCTCGACACCCCGAGCGATGGCGAGCTCAGTCTGTTCGGCCACCCCTTGAGCCGGCTCGACGAGGACGGGCGCGCCGCGCTGCGTGCCGGGCGGGTGGGGTTCGTGTTCCAGAACTTCCAGCTGCTGCCGACCTTGAGCGCCCTCGAGAACGTGCTGCTGCCGCTGGAGCTCTCGACACGGGCAGGCGAAAGCCACACGGCGCGCGACTGGCTCGAACGAGTAGGGCTTGGCGAGCGTATCGATCATCTGCCCAAGCAGCTCTCCGGGGGCGAGCAGCAGCGAGTGGCGATCGCCCGGGCCTTCGTCACCGACCCGGAGCTGGTCTTCGCCGACGAGCCCACCGGCAACCTGGACCCGGACACCGGCGCCCAGGTGATCGATCTGCTCTTCACGCTCAACCGCGAAGCGGGCACCACCCTGATCCTGGTCACCCACGACCACGCCCTGGCGCGGCGCTGCGATCGCTGTCTGCGC
>NZ_JAMZBD010000360.1:0-3228 GCF_024158685.1 Halomonas sp. 707D4
CCGAGCGCGAAGAGACCCAGAGCGTCATCGCACGCCTTCAGGAGCTCAAGCAGAGCGACATCGAGCCAGAGCTTCCCGATATCAGCGGCTCGCAGCAGGCCATGGCCGACTTCATCGACAACCGCTTCCAGGCGCGGCGCCAGAGCGGAGGTGAGCAATGAGAAAACTCCTTCTGCTGATCGTCGCCGGCCTTGCCGTCGGCGCTCTGTTCGGCCACCTGATGATGTCGGTGCCCGGCTACTGGCTGATCCGCGTCGGCGATACCTCGGTGCAGACCTCGTTCTGGTTCGGCCTGGTGCTGCTGCTCGGCGCCTTCATCGTGGTGCATTTCGCGCTGCGCCTGTTGACCGGCATCATTCGCCCGGTCGGGCGCTTTCGCACCTGGAACGCCCGCGCGCGCAACCGTCGCGCCAGCAAGCGCACCGTGCGCGGGCTGGTGGCGCTGACCGAAGGCCGCTTCAAGCGCGCCGAGCGTACCCTGGCGGGGGCAGCCGAGGACTCCAGCACGCCGATGGTCAACCACCTCTCGGCGGCGCTGGCCGCCCACTACCTGGGCCATCACGAGCGCGCCCAGGAGCACCTCAACCAGGCGCAGCTCACCACCGACGGCGCCGATACCGCCGTGGGCCTGATGCAGGCGCAGCTGATGATCGACCGCCAGCAACCGGAGGAGGCGCTGGCGATCCTCACCCGTCTCGACCAGAAGCTGCCCAACCATCCTCAAGTATTGAAGATGCTCAAGCAGGTGTACCTCAGCGTCAGCGACTGGGAGGGGCTGCGCCATCTGGTGCCGCGCCTGGTGGCCAAGAAACTGATCACCCAGCAGGAGCGCGAGCAGCTCGAGTTCAAGGCCTACCGCGAGCTGATCCTGTTCGAGGCCGGCAATCCGGCCAACATCGAACGGGTACGCGGGCTGTGGGCGGACATGCCGGACTACCTGCGCGGCAATACCGAGCTGATCGTGCTCTACGTCGAGGCGCTACTGCAGGCTGGTGAAGAAGCGCTCGCCGAGCGCCTCTTGAGCCAGTCGCTGGATAGCCATTGGGATGCGCGGCTGGTCAAGCGCTTCGGGCTTTTAGGCGTCGATGCCGCGCGCCAGCGCACCCGCGCCGAGAAGTGGCTGCAGGAGCGCCCCAACGATCCGGAGCTGCTGCTCGCCTGCGCACGGCTATCGCTGCGTACCGGCCAGTGGGAGAAGGCGCTCGAGTACTTCGAGGCGAGCCAGCGCCAGCGCCCGAGCGGCGAGGTATGCGCCGAGCTCGCTCGCCTCTACGCAAGCCTTGGCGAACACAACAAGAGCCAGCTCTACTACCGCCAGAGCGTGGAGATGATGGCGCAGTCGCTGCCGTCGCTCCCCCAACCCAGCGACGAACGCGACAGCGACGGCCCCGGTAAGGCCGGTAAAAAACGCCGCTGACGACAGCGTCGCAACGATGAAAGGGTGCCCTCTCGGGCACCCTTTTTTCATGGGCGCCTGGTCGGCCCCTGCCTGCCAGCCTGCCTGCCCCGCACCCGTTCCTCCCGCCTGTCTTGGACTCCTCTTTCTTGAGGTTGAGGGCGCGCTACGCCCTGCCTCGATGAACCGTCAAGATAGATAGCATGAAAAATATACAAAATAAGCGAACGGTCTAGTCGATTTTAAGCGCTTTTTATTCTATTTTTTCAATAATACTATAGTCGCATGTTCTCGAGCGGACACCGCGAAAAGAACCTTATAACCAAATGAAAACATTCGAATTCAAAGGTACGCCACCATGAAAAGACTGACCGCTACTGCCGCCATCGCTCTTGCCCTCGTGTCCGGCTCCGCTTTCGCCGAGCGCGGCTCCGCCGAACTCAACGCCATCAGCCAGCCGAGCTCCACGGTCGCGCACCAGAGCACCGGCACTCAGGCCTCCGTCGAGCAGGTTATCGCGCGCAACAGCGCATCCGGCGAGCAGGTCACTCCCGCTCACTCCCACGCCAGCGACCACGCCCAGAGCGATCGCAAGGCCTCGCTGAGCCAGCTGACCGCCAAGAACGGTGCCACCGGCGAACAGACGCCCAACGCTGACGCCCAGGGCTGATCGCGGTACACCCCACTCTAGTGGGGCGCTAAAGCGCCAATGAAAAGGGGTACCCCACCGGGTACCCCTTTTTCGTGGCTGGTCGGGTCATAGCGGCGAAGTGGGTGAGGCCGTGCTCGCTGCCGGGGCGGGCTCGACGGGCTCGATCACCGAGGTGCAATGACCGCAGCGGGTGGCCTTGATCGGTACGACCATCAGGCAGTGCGGGCAGGGTTTCTCAACGGGGCTCTTGGGCGCGACCACTTCCTCGCGCTTGAGCCGGTTGATGCTGCGCACCAGCATGAACACCACAAAGGCGACGATGGTGAAGCTGATCACGGCGTTCAGGAACAGGCCGATATTGAGCGTCACCGCCCCCGCCGCCTGGGCAGCGCCCAGAGTCGGATAGGGACCCGCTACCGCACCCTCGCGCAACACGATGAAAAAGTTCGAGAAATCGATACCGCCCACCAAAAGTCCGATCACCGGGTTCATGACGTCCTTCACCATGCTCTGCACGATCAGCGTGAAGGCCCCGCCGATGATGATCCCCACCGCCATGTCGATCACATTGCCCTTGACGGCAAACTCGCGAAACTCCTTGATAAATTTCGACATCTCACCTTCCCTCATAGAAATGGTTTATTAGCATATAACGTTTTAAGCTTAATACCAGTCTCGTCAAAGACTTACCAAAGCGACATGGAGCATTCGAAAAACGTTGTCTTTCTCTTGCCAACAAGAGAAAACCTCATTGGCGCAACCCGAGGGCGACCTCGAGTGTCTCATTAACGACACGACGTGCATCACGCTCGAGTTTGCTTTGTCAGTATAAGTGGCATTCGTGCCAATATGCAGAAAGGCAGCGAGCAGCTCAGGCAGGGATTACAACAACACGCCAGCGACAGACGAAAACTATAAGAAAAACACCCATGACGTTCAGGTGATAGAGGTACAGGCCATGACACCCGATCAAGCAACAACCGGCGCGACCACCTCGCGTCCCAGCGCTCCGCAGACCCTCGGTTTTCTTCTGTTGGACAACTTCACCCTGATTTCCCTTGCCTCGGCGATCGAACCCCTGCGCATGGCCAATCAGCTGGCCGGTCGCGAGCTCTATCGCTGGTACACGCTGACCCAGGACGGCTCGCCGGTGCGCGCCAGCGACGGGCTCAACGTGACC
>NZ_JAMZBD010000361.1:0-3227 GCF_024158685.1 Halomonas sp. 707D4
CCGCCGGGGAGCAGATCGCCATGGCGGCGCGCCTGCCCGCGCGCTTTCTGGCCCAGCCCGAAGGCATCAGCACCGAACTGGCAAGCGCCAAGGCACTGACGCCGCTTTCGCTGGACTTCACCGCCGAAGCCGAACCGGGCGAGCCCATCCTCGACCCCGCCCAGCCCAGCAACACCATCTTCACCTCCGGCTCCAGCGGCACGCCCAAGGCGGTGCAGCACCGCCTTGGCAACCACCTGGCCTCGGCGCGGGGCTCGGCATCGTTCATTGCTGTGGATCACACGAGCGGCTGGCTGCTCTCGCTGCCGCTCTTCCACATCGGCGGCTACGCCATCGCCTTTCGGGTGTTTCTCGCCGGTGGCCGGGTGGTGCTCGACGACGGCGCGCCGCTCCTGGAGCGCCTGCAGCGCCAGCCCATCACCCACCTCTCGCTGGTGCCCACCCAGCTCTGGCGGCTGCTCCACGCGGGCTTCGACCCGCAAAAGACACAGCTTCGCGAGCTGCTGCTGGGCGGCGCCGCCATCCCCGCGCCGCTGGTCGCCAAAATGATCGCGCTGGGCCTGACGCCCAAGGTGAGCTACGGCCTCTCAGAAATGGCCAGCCAGGTATGCACCGGCATGCCCGGCGCCCCCGGCGTGGTCGGCAAGCCGCTCCCCGGGCGCGAGGTGCGCGTAAACAACGGCGAGATCCAGGTGCGCGGCGAAACCCTCTTCGAGGGCTACCTGCGCGACGGAAAGCTCAACCCCGCACTCGATAGCGAAGGCTGGTTCGCCACCAGGGACAAGGGCCACGTGACCGAACAAGGCGAGCTGGTCGTCGAAGGCCGGCTGGACAACGCCTTCATCTCCGGCGGCGAAAACATCCAGCCCGAAGCCATCGAACAACGCCTGGTCGACCACCCCGCCATCGCCCAGGCGCTGGTGGTACCCGTACCCCACCCGGAGTGGGGCGAACGCCCGGTGGCCTTCATCGACTACCACGCGGAGGCAGTGGATGGAGCCGAGCTAAACGCCTGGGTACGCGAGACGCTGCCCGGCTTCATGGTGCCGGATGCTTGGCTTGGCTGGCCCGAGGGGGTGGGGTTCAAGCCCTCGCGGCGGGCGTTTGCGGCGAGGGCCAGAGCGGTGCTTGAGGCAGCCAAAAAGGGCAGTGATCGAAGACCTACGACCTATGGCTGACCAATGTCATCAAATTTATACGTGACCGAAGGAGAGTTTGTGGTTAGGGTATGATTGAATCGAGTAACACGAGCCGGGAAGCGAACAGTGGATAGGCGGCCCGAAAATTGATCGGCACCATAATTGATTAGTAGGTTAAAAATTTTACTCGCGTTGCATAACATCAATAAACGCGTCAGCGCGTTTATTGATGTTATGCGGCTGGTTGCGTAATGACGGTCATGTTTTTTTAAGGTGTAATATGGAACTTATTAACAACCAGTCAGTGAAAATACATTATGACGGTACAGGTAAGAGAATTCGTTCTCACCAAATGAGAGCCTCATATGTTTCTGCTAGTATCGAGGGCTTTGATACAATTTATCGTGAAGCATATAGAGAAGCTAGTAGAGTATATAGATCGAAAATTAAAACTGAAGTTTTGTTAGAAGGTGGGTTTCAAGAAGGGTCTCTATGGTGGTGGCTAAAGCTCTTTACATCTGAGTCGGAGTCTCAACAATCTTTTGGTAAAGTATCTTTAAGCAGCTCTGTGCTCAATTCTATTCAGTGTGCTATAAATCTACTGAGGCAGATGGATCTCACTACTACAGAAATTGTAATTAAGGAAGCGGTTGATGGTTTTGAAATAAATATTGATGGAGAAAGAGTGGTTCTAGATGAACTGCAATGCGCAATACTCACTAATCCTAAAATCAGGTCTGCTATTAGTGATATAGCTACTCCCTTAAATGAAGATGGAGTTGATACTTTAACTATCGATTATGGGATTTCATCTTGTTCTAAAATAAAAATTACAAAAGAAGATAAAAACAACTTGGTGTTGAAGAGAAGCCATAAGCATCTTGTTGAGGAAGGTGAGATTTTTGGGTTTTACTATATTGAAACTCTTAGTTATAATCCAAA
Source organism: Halomonas sp. 707D4 (assembly GCF_024158685.1). Lineage (NCBI taxonomy): Bacteria > Pseudomonadati > Pseudomonadota > Gammaproteobacteria > Oceanospirillales > Halomonadaceae > Halomonas > Halomonas sp. 707D4. The sequence goes on from NZ_JAMZBD010000361.1 coordinate 2,082, forward strand.
GTCTAAATGGAAGCTTATTTCAAAGGAAAATCCTTCGAATATTGTGACTGTATCTATTACTGATCCCAAGTTTCTAAAGCGAGTGTCAGATAACCAAGAGAAATTTTCAAAAGATGATCTTTTAGAAGTTGAGGGTGTTTGGTACAAAGAGAGAACTAGGTTAACTGGTAAAGTGACTACTAACTATACTATTACAAAAGTTAAGGACCATATTCCATTTGAGGAAAAGCAGTGGAAAATTATATAGTTGCTTCGCTGCTAATAGCTGTAGCATTAGTGCTTCGCTACTTGACTCCATTATTGGCTCACCGGCTCAAGACTAAAAAAGTCAGAGTAGTAGTCATTGACCAACTGGGCTGTAAAAAGACTAATGTTTTATATCTTTATCCAGATGACCCCCTTTGGGAGGTAGTAAAAGCTCACAAGGGAGGTAAGCATGTTTAATCAGCTTCCTCAGCAAGAAAAAAGCATCAAGAAATCTGATCTATTGAGTGGTGCAACGATAACTGGATTGTTAACTTTCGTTATTCTTACTTGGTCTAAGACTCTTCCTCCAAGTTCAGTTTTTGTACCCTATGTAACTGAGCAGACAATATCTTTTTTGGCTGGATTGCTCTCTTATTTAATAACTCTAGGTCTTGCCTTCTGTAGATATGAAGTAAGTCTTGTTCTGCATGGGCGTGACTATACAAAAAAGATTAAGTATTTAGATCAAATTATAGCAATCACTACATGTCCTGAAACTAAAAAATCACTTGAGGAAAAGAAAAACGACTTGTTGACACAAGCAGCAAAAGCTATCGTTGATGAAAAAATATAATTATAGTTGCGAATGATTAGGCAAGAATTGAGCTGAGTTTAAGCAGTTTCGAGGTTCGATTTTAATGATTCGATCACTTTGGGACAGCGTCTCAAAAGGTAACATGTCATTCTGAGCTTGAAGCAAGAATTTGGCCTTAATCCGAGTACGATAGACTGCTAAAACCGCCGCTTTATTATGGTTGGTATACGTTATGAAAGCACAAGCCACAATCACCAACACCTCAAGCGCTGACGTGAAAAAACATTTAGAGAAGAACTTCATCGCCGCTAGTTATATTCAGGCTCCAGCCGGCACCAACCTCGGCAACACCCCCTCCAACACCC